>JBEKNM010000006.1:0-27943 GCA_049522835.1 Mycobacterium sp. | reverse complement strand
TATGAGCAAGAACGAGCCCGAGGACGACGAACGCGGCGTCATCATCAACACCGCATCCATTGCGGCCTTCGAGGGCCAGATCGGGCAGGTCGCCTACACCGCCGCCAAAGCGGGGATCGCTGGCATGTGCCTGACCATGGCGCGTGACCTAGGGTCATTGGGGATCCGGGTGCTGGCAATCGCCCCGAGCCTGTTCGCGACGGGGTTGACCAAGGGCATTCCGGACGAATTCGCATCGGCACTGACCAAGGACGCAGCCTTCCCCAAGCGCCTCGGCCGGCCGGAGGAGTACGCGAAGCTGGTTGCGGCCATCGTTGACAACCCGATGCTCAACGGGCAATGCCTGCGACTGGACGCAGGCCAGCGGTTCGCGCCCAAGTAGACGGGCGCCCGGCGGTGCCCCTCCCCCAATAAGTACACTCTTTAGGCAGCCGCCCCGCTCCCCCTCGGAGCGGGCCGGGCAGTCAGCCCCGGTTCTTCCGGGTAGCGGCGCGAGGAGGGCCCTCATGGGTATCGCACTGACCGATGACCATCGCGAACTCGCCGAGGTGGCCCGCGCGTTCTTGACTTCACAGAAGGCGCGTTGGGCGGCGCGATCACTGCTCGATACGCCCGACGAGGCCCGGCCTACATTCTGGCAGGACATGGTCGAGCTCGGCTGGCTTGGTCTGCACATCGACGAGGAGTACGGCGGTTCGGGCTATGGGCTGCCTGAACTCGTGGTGGTAATCGATGAACTCGGCCGCGCAGTGGCGCCGGGACCATTCGTGCCGACCGTGATCGCGTCGGCGGCGATCGCCAAAGACGGCACCGCCGACCAGAAGTCGCGGCTGCTGCCGGGCCTGATCGACGGGACCCTCACCGCCGGAATCGGTCTGGACGGCCAGGTGCAGATCAACGACCGCCCAAAAGATGGAGACGGCCCAAAAAATGGAATAGCCGACGGCGACGCGGGGATCGTGTTGGGTGCCGGGCTGGCCGAGCTGTTGCTGATCGCCGCCGGTGACGACGTGCTGGTGCTCGACCGCGGCCGCGCCGGCGTATCGGTGGACGTGCCGGACAACTTCGATCCGACTCGGCGTTCCGGCCGCGTTCGCCTGCACAACGTGAGCATCAGCGCGGACGATGTCTTGCCGGGAGCGCGAGAATCGGTTCTGGCCCGGGCGCGGACCTTGCTGGCCGCTGAGGCGGTGGGTGGGGCATCCGACTGCGTCGACGCAGCCGTCGACTATGCCAAGGTGCGCCAGCAGTTCGGTCGCACCATCGCCACTTTCCAAGCGGTCAAGCATCATTGCGCGAACATGCTGGTCGCGGCCGAGTCGGCGATCGCCGCCGTCTGGGACGCTTCACGTGCGGCATCCGAAGACGAGGCGCAGTTCCGTCTTATCGCCGCTGTGGCGGCGGCGCTGGCGTTTCCCGCCTACGCGCGAAACGCGGAACTCAACATCCAGGTGCACGGCGGCATCGGCTTCACCTGGGAACACGACGCGCATCTGCATCTGCGCCGGGCGCTGGTGATCGCGGCACTATTCGGTGGTGACGCGCCCGCCCGGGATGTCTTCGAGCGCACCGCGGCCGGCGCCACCCGGGAAAATAGCCTGGACCTGCCGCCCGAGGCCGAAGAACTGCGCACCAGGATCCATGCGGACACCGCCGAGATCGCCGCCCTGGACAAGGAGGCGCAGCGCGACAAGCTGATCGAGACGGGCTACGTGATGCCGCACTGGCCCAAGCCGTGGGGCCGGGCAGCCGATGCGGTGGAGCAACTGGTCACCGAGGAAGAGTTCCGCGCGGCAGGCATCAAGCGGCCCGACTACTCGATCACCGGATGGGTGATCCTGACCCTGATCCAGCACGGAACTCCCTGGCAGATCGAAAGATTTGTGGAGAAGGCGCTGCGTCAAGACGAAATCTGGTGCCAACTGTTCTCCGAACCCGAGGCCGGGTCCGATGCGGCATCGGTCAAGACCCGCGCCACCCGGGTGGAGGGTGGCTGGAAGATCAACGGGCAGAAGGTGTGGACCAGCGGGGCGCAGTTCTGCGCGCGCGGCCTGGCCACCGTGCGCACCGACCCGGAGGCCCCCAAGCATGCCGGCATCACCACGGTGATCGTCGACATGAAGGCACCGGAGGTCGAGGTGCGGCCGTTGCGGCAGATCACTGGCGGTTCGGAATTCAACGAGGTGTTCTTCAACGACTTGTTCGTCCCCGACGAAGACGTCGTCGGGGCGCCTAACTCGGGGTGGACGGTCGCCAGGGCGACGCTGGGCAACGAACGGGTCACCATCGGCGGTAGCGGTTCGTATTACGAGGGCTTGGCGGCCAAACTTGTGCAGCTCGCTCAGCAGGAGTCAGATCGGTTGGCGGGTGCCGAAATCCGGGTCGGCTGTTACCTCGCCGAGGATCACGCGCTGCGGCTGCTGAACCTGCGCCGCGCCGCGCGCAGCGTCGAAGGAGCGGGTCCCGGTCCGGAAGGCAACGTCACCAAACTGAAACTGGCCGAGCACATGGTTGAGGGCGCCGCGATCTCGGCGGCGCTGTTGGGGCCCGAGATTGCGTTGACCGACGGGCTCGGCGCGGTGGCCGGCCGGATGATCATGGGTGCCCGCGGCATGACGATTGCCGGTGGCACCTCCGAGGTCGCGCGCAACCAGATCGCCGAGCGGATCCTCGGCATGCCGCGCGACCCGCTGATCAACTAGGCGCTCCCGGCTCGCGACGATTAGGCCGGACGGGGGACTGCGGCCATTCGTGATTGTCCAAGCCAGCCCGGCACCGCCCGGCGAGCGTCCGCGGCCCCGTCAATAGCCACAGTGCCGTTGAGCATTGCGCGTGACCAGGACAGGTCGCCGCGCCACAACTGGATCAGGGCGAGCAGGCTGGTCTCGACCGTCGCGGCCACTTCGTAGCCGGGGTCGAAATCGCAGACATCGGCAGCTCCCTCGGACACCATCAGCCACCAGCGGGCGGCCTTGGGCGCCACCCCAGTCAACCTGAACGCCACCACCGTGCGGGCTCGTGGCCAGGCATCGACCGAAATCGTGCGTCGGATATCCCACATCAACAGGTGCGGATCCAGGTCGTCGTCACCGAGCTCAGGGATCCAGCGAACTCCCCACTCGCCGAGCGCGTCCACCACTGTCGCGAGTTCCTGGCCGCAGGGAGTCAGCGAATACGAGGTGCGACCGTCCATTTCGGTGCGTTCCACGACACCGGCCCGGCTCAACGACTTCAGCCGCTTGGACAAAAGCGCGGGCGACATCTTCGGCACCCCGCGCCGCAGATCGTTGAAATGCGCACTGCCCTGCAGCAACTCACGCACGACAAGCAATGTCCACCGTTCATCGAGCAATTCCATCGCCTTGGCGACTGGGCAGAACTGGCCATACGTCGACATCTCAGCGCCTTTCACTCGACTGTGTCCAGTAGACGCCGTAGCAGCGGGATTAACTAGTACAGATCGTGAACCTCTGCGAGTTCATATCTGGCACTGGAACCGGTTCATCGGGCAAGCAGACGATGGTGCCAACGACCAGAAGGGAATCTCATAATGACCGCAGCAACTGAAACCGACCGCATACCCGCCGATCGCGGATACGAAAGGCATCGGGCGTTGTGGGCGTTGGGCAACTACGCCACGGTGGCGACCGAGGTAGTGGCACCGCTCGGCCCGGTGCTGGTGCAGGCCATCCGAATCGGCGCGGGTGATCGCGTGCTCGACGTAGCGGCCGGGGCCGGCAACGTGGCGATACCCGCCGCGCTCACCGGCGCCGACGTGATTGCCATCGACTTGTGCCCGGAGCTGCTGGAGCGCGGCCGTGCGATCGCCGGCACCCGCAGCGTCAGCCTGCAATGGCTCGAGGCCAATGCCGAAGCGCTGCCGTGTAACGGCAATGAGTTCGACGCGGTGCTTTCCTGCGTAGGCGTGATGTTCGCCCCGCACCACCAACGCGCGGCCGACGAGATGGTTCGAGTCTGCCGGCCCGGTGGGGTGATCGGGCTGATCAGCTGGACACCGGAAGGGTTCATCGGCCAGATGTTCGCAACGATGAAGCCGTACGTGGCGGCGGCGCCGCCCGGCGCGCAGCCGGCGACGATGTGGGGCAATCCAGATCACGTGCGTGCTCTACTGGCGGATCGAATCACGGAATTCACCGCACACCGCTGTGCGCTGCGGGTAGACCGGTTCGCCGATGGCGCAACATTCCGCGACTACTTCAAAGCCAACTATGGGCCGACAATCGCGGCGTACCGGGGTATCGCTAACGAGTCGGATCGAGTCGATGCGCTGGACGCGCAGTTGGCTGAACTCGGCGACCGATACCTCGCCGGGTCGTCGGCGATGGAGTGGGAGTACCTACTGGTCACCGCGCGCAGGCGCTGATCAGCCGGCAGCCGGCGCGAACAACGGCGCGCCACCGGCGCCCTTCTCCGATCGGATGTCGACTGGCATCCCGCACATCACTGAATCCGGTTCGCAGTCAATGATGTTGGCGGCTACGCGCAGCCCGGTTTGTTCGGCGAGCTCGATGATGGCGATCACGTAGGGGACCGGGATCTCCGGGTTATACGGGTGGTAGTTGACCGTGTAGGTGAACACTGTGCCGTGTCCGGAAACCGGCCGCGCGACCAGCGGGCTGCCACACTCGCGGCATTCGCCGGTCGCAGGATGGACCCAGCGCGCGCAATCGTCGCAATGTTCGATGAGCAGCTGGGATGTCGGCTCGGCTGACACGACCAATACAGTACACTCTATTAGTCCAGTGCTTGCGGCGGGCTTGGTCTTACGGGCGGTGCAGATGACGTACTTCGAGAAAGACGCGATCTTGTCCGGCATCGGCATCTCGCGAATCGGCCGTCGCACCGGCATTCCGGGGCTGGACTTGACCATGGAAGCAGTGCGGGCCGCAATCGCCGACGCCGGCCTGGTGGCCGCCGACATCGACGGCATCGCGACCCTGGGCGACACTCCGGCCGAAGAAGTCAACGCCGAACTGCAGATCGACGCGGCGGACTGCGGAACCGGGTTCGGCACCGGTGGATTGCTCAGCCCGGTGATGTCGGCGTGTCGTGCGGTATCCGAGCGACGTGCCCGGCATGTGGTGGTGTATCGGACCATACAAATGCTGGGTGGCACAGTCCCGGTAAAACAGGAAGAGAATGCACCCGCGCCGCCGCTCGCGCGCATGCTGGAACTACCCGAAGGTGCCCCGCGTCCCGCCGTCGGACCCATGGACGATGTCACCGATCTGGTTGCGGCACGGGCTTACTCCGCTGCGAACTGGCTGGCGCTGCATTGCCGTCGCCACATGGAGCTGTACGGAACCACCAAAGAGCAGTTGGGCTGGCTGGCCCTCAACGGCAGGCGCAACGCCGCGCTGAATCCCCTTGCCGTCTACCGCGACCCGATGACGATGGACGACTATCTGGGTGCGCGGCTGGTATCGACACCATTCGGGCTGCTGGACTGCGATGTGCCCATCGACGGTTCGGTCGCGGTCGTGGTGTCGAGCGCGGACTACGTGAGCGACTGCCCGCACCGCGCGGTGCGAGTGGAAGCGATCGGCGGCTCCGACGGCGCCGGCGGCTGGTTTCACCGTGACGATTACCCGAAGATGGCGATGTCAGATGCCACGGCGCAGATGTGGTCGCGGACGGAGTTGAAGCCGGCCGATCTAGGCGTCGCCGAGTTATACGACGGTTTCACGTATCTCACCAAAGCACTTGGAATCTGCGGTGACGGCGAGGCCGGACCGTTCGTCGAGGGCGGGACCCGGATCGCCTGTGACGGCGCCCTTCCGCTGAACACCTACGGCGGCCAACTTTCGGCTGGGCGCATGCACGGCTACTGGGCGCTGCACGAAGGGATTCTGCAACTGCGCGGCGAGGCGGGGGAGCGGCAGGTGTCGAAGCGGCCCGAGGTCGGCGTGGTTTCCGTGGGCGGTGGTCCCGTCGCGGGATGCATGTTACTCACATGTTGAGACAACCTGTGGGACCGGTTAATTGAGCCTCAAATGAGCACTCGATGAACTCCGGGTCGGGGCCCGGAACAGCGGATAAACGAGCTTCGAAGATTGCCCGCCACATCGAGGCGGAGATCGTTCGCCGCGGCTGGCCTATCGGCGAATCGCTGGGTTCGGAACATGCTCTGCAGCAGCGTTTTTGCGTGAGTCGATCGGTGCTGCGAGAAGCCGTCCGCCTCGTCGAGCACCACCGGGTCGCCCGGATGCGCCGCGGACCCAATGGTGGGCTGCTGATCTGCGAACCCGACGCGGCGCCCGCGACCCGCGCCGTCGTCATATATCTCGAGTACCTGGGTACGACGCTCGGCGACTTGCTCAATGCGCGCCTGGTGCTCGAACCCTTAGCGGCCTCGCTTGCCGCGGAGCGGATCGACGAAGCTGGAATCGACCGACTGCGCGCGGTTCTGTATGCCGAAGAGCAATGGAAGCCCGGTCTGCCCTCGCCACGGGAGGATTTTCACATCGCGCTCGCCGAGCGATCGAAGAATCCGGTTTTACAACTATTCATCGACGTGTTGATGAGGCTGACCACGCGATACGCGCGCGCGTCGCGAACGGACTCAGCCGGTGACGCTGTCGAGGCGATTGACCACGTACATCACGATCATTCGGAAATCGTTGCCGCGGTGACCGCGGGCGATTCGGCACGGGCCAACACGCTGAGCGAGCGACACGTGGAAGCGGTGACCGCCTGGCTGCAGCGGCATCATCCGCGCGGCGACGCGGGCCGTGGCGCCGAGCCGCGTCGGGCGTCGCGGCTCAATCTCGGGGGACCCCCCGCCAAGTTAGCCGAGGTGCTGGCGGCCACCATCGGCGACGACATCGCCGCCGGCGGATGGCAGGTCGGTTCGGTCTTCGGAACCGAGGCGGCGCTGCTGGAACGCTACCGAGTGAGCCGCGCCGCGCTGCGCGAAGCGGTGCGGCTGCTCGAATATCACTCGGTGGCGCAGATGCGCCGCGGACCCGGGGGCGGGCTGGTCGTCACAAGACCCCGGGCTCAGGCCAGCATCGACACCATCGCGCTCTACCTGCAGTATCGCAAGCCCAGCCGGGAGGATCTTCGCTGCGTCCGGGACGCGATCGAGGTCGATAACGTCGCAAAAGTCGTCAAGCGGCGTACCGAATCGGAGGTGGCGGCCTTCCTGTCCGCCCATCACCGCGTCCATGAGGCCGCCCATGGCTCGGGTTTTGACGAAAACTCACAAGAAGCCGATGTGGGCAAGGCCGCTGTCGAGGAGTTTCGGTTCCACATTGGACTCGCGCAACTCGCCGGCAATACGCTGCTGGACCTGTTCCTGCGGATCATCGTCGAGTTGTTCCGCCGGAATTGGACCAGCACCGAGCAGGCACTACCGACCTGGGGCGATGTCGTCGCCGGTGAGCACGCTCACCTGCGGATTCTCGAAGCGATCGAGGCTGGCGACGACAGCCTGGCCCGCTATCGCATCCGCCGTCACCTAGACGCCGCGGCATCCTGGTGGCTCTGAGAGTGGTGGCTATGAGAACACCCAAGTGCACCGGGGCGAGACAGCGCCGTTGCGGCGCGTGGATGTTGATTCTCGTGCGTATAGCCAGGGCCCGTCGCGGGTATTGCATAGGGGAACGCGGACGACCGGTCAGGAAGGGCCTGCAGGGGGTATTGAATGATCGAAAGCGGGAGCGCTGAAATGAACATGGGCACAGAAGCCGAGGAAGCGGGCTTCGTCCATTCCGCGCTGTTCTACCACTCCCAGCGGGACTACGTGGACTTCGTGACGCGCTTCGTGGTCGACGGGTTGGCAAGGGAAGAGCCGGTGCTGGTCGCGGTACCGCGCGACAGTATGGGCGTGGTGCGCGACGCGTTGGGCCGCGCACCCGACGCATCGCCGGCCGAATTGCAACTGATTGACATCACCAAGGTCGCCCGCAACCCGGGCCGGTTTCTGGCAGCAGCGGATTCCTTCGCCGAGAAACACCCGGATCGACGGGTGCGGATTGTCAGCCAACTTGTCTGGCCCGGTCGCACCGCGGAGGAATCGCTGGCCTGCGTGCAGCATGAGGCTTTGGTCAACGGAGCATTCGAAGGCCATCAGGTGACGGGGTTGTGCCTGTTCGACGCGAGCCGGCTGACTGAGGATGTTCTGGCGGACGCTCGCGCGACCCACCCCCTGCTATGGGCCTGTGGATCGCTGCACCGCAACATCGAGTACGCGCCGGATGACGTGTTGGCGCGATGTAACCAGCCGCTAACCGCGAATCCGGGGGCTGTGACCTACATTGTCAGGAGGTCCGCGGACCTCCGTCCCGCACGCTCCTTCGCTGTCGACTACGCGGGCTGGGTTGGACTGTCCCAGGACGGCATCGAGGATCTGCAGTTGATCGCCACCGAACTGGCCACCAACAGCTTGATTTACACCAACGGAGCGTGCCGGCTGGCCTTCTGGCGGGACGATGATCATTTGGTCTGTGAGGCGCGCGACAGTGGACGGCTCGATGACCCGCTGGTCGGACGCCTGGACCCAGGGTCCCGCGGTCCCGCCAGCCGCGGACTGTTCCTGGTCAACGCCCTGTCGGATTTGGTGCGTACGCATACCACGACGAGCGGTACGACGATTCAGGCGTATCTACCGTTTAATCCATCAGCCGGGGCCGATCGGATGACACGCAGGCGAGGACGCTAGCAGCCGGCCAGCACGCCACTTCAGAGGTGAAATGAAGTTGCATTGCCGGTACATGGCGTCTAATGTCGGCGCTCGTGCGTCTTCTTAAGCATGCCGTGGTAGCCAGCACCCGCAGCGGGGTCTGATCCAGACCGACCCCCCGCTGTGGGTCGGAAGCTACTACCGTCGGTCGCTCCTGCTGATCAGAGAAGACCGACACAATGCCTTTCCTGCCTCTCCGGCCTCTCGTCTCCCGGAATTCCGCCACGAACCTGCAGCCCGCAGCTGACTCAGCAGGCCACTGCATCGCTAACGCGTGGTTCTGCGACTACTTCGGTGCCGCTTTGCCGCGCGGTCTGCGGGAGGTCGCCGACCAGATGTCCTGGGAGAGCTTCGTCGTGACCTACGGTCACACTGCCGGCCCGCTCCGACTAGGGCACTGGGCGTGTACGGACACCGAGCGTCCCGCCGGACGGCTAGGTCCGCAAGCCCGCAACTTCCGCGCCATGATCGCCGTCGGCGACCGCATCAGCACCTCGACCGCTGCCGCCAGCGGGCCGATTGCGGCTCTGACTGCGATGCTGCACGAGCGCGGGTTCGGGGTGGAGACATTGAGGTTCCATCAGCTGCGATCAGGCGGACACACCGTGACCTTCATCTGCGGCAGTAATGGGATCCGCGCCGAGTGGGCAATGGGCTGGTCGGAAGATCCCGCGCAGTCGGCGTTGCGCGCGCTGATCGCGTGCGCTAACCGGTTGTGCGCCTGATTCCGCCGAGCAGACGCAGAATCGCATTTCTAGAGCCCGCAAAATGCGATTCTGCGTCTCTGCTCGCGGGAGAAGCCGTCAGAGCGGGCGCAGCACGATCGGCATACCGTCCACCGGTATTGGCATGCCACCGTAGTCCCAGCGCGGCTGGTAATCCGGCCGGGGGAGTTCCAGCCGATAGCGGCGCAGCAGCCGGTGCAGGATCGTCTTGATCTCCAATTGGCCGAACACCATCCCGATGCACTTGTGCGCGCCGCCGCCGAACGGCGTGAACGCGTAGCGGTGCCGTTTGTGCTCGTTGCGCGGCTCGGTGAACCGGTCCGGATCGAATTTCAGTGGATCCGTCCAGAGTTCCGGCAGACGATGATTCATCCCGGGATATGCGATGACGTTGGTGCCCTTGGGTAGGTAGTAGCCCAACAAATCGGTGTCGCGCACCGTCTGCCGCATCGCCCATTGGACGGGCGTCACCAACCGGATCGACTCGTTCATCACCAAGTTGAGCGACTCCAGCTTCTCCAGCGATTCGATGTCGAGTGGCCCGTCGCCAAGGCGGTCCGATTCGTCGCGGCAGCGCTGCTGCCACTCCGGGTGGGCGGCCAGGTTGTAGGCCATTGTCGTGCTTGTCGACGTCGACGTGTCGTGGGCGGCCATCATCAGGAAAATCATGTGGTTGACGATGTCTTCGTCGGAGAACCGGTTGCCGTCCTCGTCTTCGGTCTGACACAACACCGTCAGCAGGTCATTGCCGTCCTTGCCGCGGCGCTCCTTGACGCGGGCGGCGAAGTAGTTTTCCAGCAGTTCTCGTGCCTTGAGGCCACGCCACCAGGTGAACGGCGGCACGCTGGTGCGGATGACCGCGTTGCCGGCGCGGGTCGTCGTCGTGAACGCATTGTTCACCTTGGTAACCAGCTCGTGGTCGGTGCCCGGCTCATGGCCCATGAACACCATTGAGGCGATGTCGAGGGTCAGCTCCTTCATTGCCGGATAAAGAAGGAAGCGCGCATCGTTGGCGACCCAGTCGTTGGCGATGACCTGCGATACCACCTGGTCCATCTGCTCGACGTAGCCGACCAACCGGGATCGGACGAACGCTTCCTGCATGATCCGCCGGTGGAACATGTGCTCTTCGAAGTCGAGCAGCATGAGTCCGCGGTGAAAGAACGGGCCGATCACCGGTACCCAGCCCTGCTGCGAGTAGTCCTTGTTGCGGTTGGAGTAGATGACCTGCGCGGCATCAGGGCCCAGCGCCGCGACGCCCGGCAGGACAGGCGAGTCACCGAATACGACCGACCCCTTGTTCTTGTAGAGAAACATCAGATAGTCCGGTCCGCCGCGCAACATCTCGATGAGATGCCCGAGGACTGGCAGCCCCGCGTCACCGAGGACCGGCTTGAGTTCGCTGCCTGGTGGCGGGTCCGCCAGCTTTCTCTCCGGGAATTGCGTGTTCAGCAGCCTGCGTTCTACCAGACCCATACCCGGAAAGTTGTTGATCGACGGGGTGAAGCGGCGCCGCGCCTGGTCCAGCAGGTATTGCGATGTGCTGATGGTGGCGACCATGAGGCTCCTTCGCGCTGCTTCGCGGACCCGGGACGGTGACACTCGTCACTCAGCTAACTATCCTTCGCGAGAAACTTGACGGCTGTCAAGTTTTCTTTTCCCGACGTGTGGTGCAAGGGTCAGGGGGGTGAATAGCTATCCCGCCACCCCGGAGCAAAGCGCGCCGGTGATAAGGCGGCGGGGTGACAGGCACCGCCAAGCGATCTTGCAGGCGGTGCGTGGCCTATTGCAGGAGAGACCGTTCGCGGAGCTCTCGGTCAGCACCATCAGCAACCGAGCCGGGGTGGCTCGATCCGGTTTCTACTTCTATTTCGACTCCAAGTACTCAGTACTCGCGCAGATCATGGCCGAGGCCGCAGAAGAACTCGAAGAACTCACGCAGTATTTCGCCCCCCGTCAGCCCGGCGAGTCGCCGGAGGAGTTCGCCAAGCGGATGGTCGGCAGCGCCGCCGCGGTCTATGCGAACAACGACCCGGTGATGACGGCCTGTAATGCCGCCCGCCACACCGATGTTGAGATCCGCAACATTCTCGATCGGCAGTTTGAGGTGGTGCTGCGCCAGATCGTCGCCGTCGTCGATGCCGAGATCAGGGCCAGGACCGCGCATCCCATCAGTGACGACATCCCGACCCTGGTCCGCACCCTGGCGGGCGCCACCGCCCTGACGCTGACCGGTGACCCCCTCCTTGTCGGCCACGACGATGACGTAGATCGCCGCGTGCGAGTGCTCGAGCAGTTGTGGCTCAACGCACTCTGGGGCGGCGCCAGGTAACCGGTCGCACGTCTGCGTCCGGACCTGATCAAGCCCAGCCGTTACCGCAGGTATCGTCACGGCCATGGCGCAGAAGGCATCCGGGCGGTATTTCGCAGCGAAGCGGTGCTTTGTCACCGGTGCGGCCAGCGGCATTGGCCGCGCCACCGCATTGCGGCTGGCTGCGCAGGGTGCCGAGCTCTACCTGACTGATCGCGATTCGCAGGGTTTGGCCCAGACCGTGTCCGACGCCCGCGCGCTGGGGGCACAGGTGCCCGAGCATCGGGCTCTGGATATTGCCGACTACCACGAAGTCGCCGCGTTCGCGGCCGACATCCATGCCGGCCATCCGAGCATGGACGTGGTGATGAATATCGCCGGCGTATCCGCGTGGGGAACCGTCGACCGGCTCACCCACGATCAGTGGACCAAAATGATCGCGATCAACCTAATGGGTCCGATCCACGTCATTGAGACGTTCGTCCCGGCCATGGTGGCGGCCGGCCGGGGTGGGCGTCTGGTCAATGTGTCCTCGGCGGCCGGGCTGGTTGCGTTGCCCTGGCACGCCGCCTACAGCGCCAGCAAGTATGGATTGCGCGGGCTTTCTGAGGTGCTGCGCTTCGATCTGGCCCGGCACCGTATCGGCGTGTCGGTCGTGGTGCCCGGCGCGGTGAAGACCCCACTGGTCGATACGGTCGAGATCGCCGGGGTCGACCGCGAGGATCCCAGGGTCAGTCGCTGGGTGGACCGTTTCAGCGGTCACGCCGTTTCGCCGGAGAAGGCGGCCGCGAAGATCTTGGCCGGAGTTGCAAAGAACAAATACCTCATCTACACATCGCCAGACATCTGGGCACTGTATGCGTTCAAACGACTGGCCTGGTGGCCCTACAGCGTGGCGATGCGCCAGGTCAACGTCTTCTTCACGCGCGCACTTCGGCCCAGCCCGGTGCCACGCTGAACCTACTTGGGCATCACCAGTTCTAGCCGCACCCCGAGTAACCGGACCGGCCGGTCCAACTCGAACAGGTCCAGGACCCGCAGGGCGGCAGCGGTGATGGCGTCGGGATCGGTGGTCGGCGCCGCCAGCTTGCGGATCTTGGTGCGCGTGTAAAACGTCGCGGTGCGCACGGTCACCGCCACCCGGGTGACGATCCGCGCCGCCGCCAAAACCTCTTCGGTCGCTCGCTGTGCCAATTCCGTTACTGCCAAATCCATTTCCGCACGGTCGGTGAGGTCGTGCGGAAAGGTGACGACGTGGCTGCGGGAGCGCGGAACCCACGGCTGGGCGTCCACGCCGGTGTCGCCGCCACCCTTGGCGAGCAACAGCAGCCACAGGCCAGTCCGCGGGCCGAATGTCGACGTCAGCAGCTCGGCTTCGCTGTGCGCGAGATCCCAGACCGTCATTATTCCCAGGGCTGCAAGCTTTTTCGTCGTCTTGGGCCCCACCCCCCACAGCGCGTCAACCGGGCGGTCAGCCATCAGAGTCATCCAGTTCGCGTCAGTTAGCGTAAAGATGCCGGCTGGTTTCGCGAAGCCGGTAGCGACCTTGGCCCGCTGTTTGTTGTCGCTGATGCCGACCGAACACGACAACCCGGTTTCCGAGAAGACAATGATGCGGATCTGTTCGGCAACTTCGGCGGGGTCGGCAGGATTTTCGGCCACATCTCCCGTCAACCCGAGATAGGCCTCGTCCCAGCCCCACACTTCGACAGGGTGTCCCAGATCGCGCAATAACCCCATCACTTGATCGGACGCCTCGTCGTAGGCCGCTGGATCGGAAGCCAAGAATGTTGCGCCGGGGCAGCGGCGGGCGGCGGCTCGCAATGGCATGCCCGCGCGTACGCCGAACTCGCGGGCTTCATACGAGGCGCAGGTGACGACCTTGCGCACTTCGGTCGGATCGCCGTTGCCGCCGACGATGACGGGCAGTCCGGCCAGCTCGGGACGGCGCCGCAGCTCGACGGATGCGAGAAACTGGTCGAGGTCGACGTGCAGGACCCAGCTCGATGTCGGCATTGTCCGGGTTGATCACCGTCCGCAGAGCTTGCGCGCCAAGCTCTCCCACGCGTTGCCCAGCGTTTGCAGGGTGTGGCCGCCGTCGTTGAGCTGATGCTCGACGTAGTCGGCATCGAGCAGAGCCAGCAGGGCGTGGGTCTGGGCATCGAGATCGCCGGTGGTCTGGGCTGCCTGCAGTAGCACCCGTACGTGTGTGCGTTGCACCATGGCCGGTGCGTTGTAACGGTCCTGTGGATCGCGGTTGGCCGCCGACAGAAGCGCGTGGTGGGCATGGACGAAACAGATCCGCTGCCGGCCGAACGCCACCAGCCGATCGATCGGTGGCGCATCGGGCCCCAGTGGGGCGGGACCAAACAAAAATGCCTGCTGATTGGCCCGTTCATCCTCGTCGAGCAGCACCATCATCAGTCCGGCCCGGCTGCCGAACCGGCGGAACAGCGTGCCTTTGCCGACGCCGGCGGCTGCGGCGATGTCGTCCATGGTGACGGCGTCCGCGCCGCGTTTAGCGACGAGGGTGCGGGCCGCCTTCAGTAAGAGGGCGCGATTGCGGGCCGCGTCACCTCGCTCTTGTGGAGACACCTGGGGAGCGAACAGAGGCAACTCGCCTAACCGCTGGACACCGCTCATCCTTGCACTTTAGCCTGGTCGGAATAAAGTGGACTATAGTCCGGTTCTGTCGTGCAAGGATATAGGTCAACAAGCGAAAGGAACGGGACGTGTCGAACACCATCAAAGTCTTGGCGCTAGTGGGAAGCTTGCGCGCCGCTTCGATCAACCGCCAGATCGCCGAGCTGGCCGCAGCCCTCGCTCCCGACGACGTCACAGTCACGGTCTTCGAGGGGCTGGGGGAGTTGCCGTTCTACAACGATGAGATCGACCCCGCAGTCGCTGCGGACGTCCAGCATGCGCCCGCCCCAGTGGAGGCGCTGCGCGCCGCCGCGGCCGCCGCGGATGCCGCTTTGGTGGTCACCCCGGAGTACAACGGCAGCTATCCCGCGGTCATCAAAAACGCGATCGACTGGCTGTCTCGCCCGTTCGGCGACGGCGCCCTTAAGGACAAGCCCTTGGCCGTTATCGGCGGGTCCTTCGGCCAGTACGGCGGCGTGTGGGCGCACGACGACACCCGCAAATCATTCGGCATTGCCGGCGCGCGCGTGGTCGAGGCGCTCAAGCTTTCGGTGCCGTTCAAAACCCTGGGCGGCAAGGATCCCGCCGAACACGACGAGCTCTCGGCGAATGTGCGTGACATCGTCGGCAAGCTGGCCGCCGAGGTGAGCTGAATCCGGCGGTCCCGATCAGCCGCTGGCCGGCGACCAGCAGCGTTGTGAGAAGTAATAGCCAAAGCCGCCGGCCCTGGCCGGCGGCTTTGCTAGCGGCGGGTGGGCGCGGTGATCACACCGGGGGTGTCGGTGGTCGATGATTTACTGGTGCCTATGGGCGCTTCCGGTCGCGTTGTGACGTGCGACACGCCGGGCCAGTGTCCACGACAGACCTTACGACCAGGGAATTTCAGAAATGTTATTCAGAACATCTTGTATCTAGCGATCTTGTCGGCCACTAGGTGTAGTGTTCGAGCACCGGCAGAACCCAGGATCACCAAGCCAGCCGGGCCTGGTGGACCTCCCGGAATCGCTTGAAGATGTCGAAGCCCGATCTTCGACTCTGACGGTCGCACTACGGGAATCTGGGGGCTTGACGGACCGCTGAACATAGCGAAGACGTAGTACCCAAGTAGTTGCCAGTCCGTAATAAGCTTCCCGACTTCCGCAAAGGAGCGGCACTGATGACCATCACCGTTTACACCAAGCCCGCTTGTGTGCAGTGCAGCGCCACCTACAAGGCACTGGACAACCAGGGCATTACCTACGACAAGGTCGACATCACCCTGGATTCAGAGGCGCGCGACTACGTGATGGCGCTGGGCTACCTACAGGCTCCCGTGGTGGTGGCAGGGAGCGACCACTGGTCGGGCTTCCGGCCGGATCGCATCAAGGCACTCGCCGGCGCTGCGCTGAGCGCGTAGCGAGGCAAGGCATAGGTAAGGAGGTTGCGGTGCAGTCGCGCAACCTGGTCTATTTCTCCAGCGTGTCTGAGAACACCCACCGCTTCGTCCAGAAGCTGGGTGTTCCCGCCACGCGGATACCGCTGCATGGCCGTATCGAGGTCGACGAGCCATACGTGCTGGTATTGCCCACCTACGGCGGCGGACACGCCAACGGTCCCGACCCCGATGCCGGCGGCTATGTGCCAAAGCAGGTCATCGCCTTTTTGAACAACGAGCACAACCGGAGGTTGATCCGGGGCGTCATCGCCGCGGGCAATAACAACTTCGGCGCCGAATTCGCCTATGCGGGCAATGTGGTGTCCCGCAAGTGCGACGTTCCATATCTTTACCGCTTCGAACTGATGGGTACCCCGGACGACGTGGATGCCGTCCGTGCGGGGCTCGCCGATTTCTGGAAGGAACAGACGTGCCACCAACCGTCACTGCAGAGCCTGTAAACGCCGGCGCGCATGTGCTGCCCGACGAAACGGACTACCACGCGCTGAACGCGATGCTGAATCTGTACGACGCGGACGGCAAGATTCAGTTCGAGAAGGACGTGCTGGCCGCGCGCCAGTACTTCCTGGAGCACGTCAACCAGAACACGGTCTTCTTCCACAATCAGGACGAGAAGCTCGACTACCTCATCCGCGAGGACTACTACGAGCGTGAGGTCCTCGACCAGTACCCGCGCAACTTCGTCAAGACGCTGCTGGACCGTGCCTATGCCAAGAAGTTCCGGTTCCCGACGTTTCTGGGCGCGTTCAAGTACTACACCTCCTACACGCTGAAGACGTTCGACGGAAAGCGCTACCTGGAGCGTTTCGAAGACCGGGTCTGCATGGTCGCGCTCACGCTGGCGGCCGGCGACACCGGACTGGCTGAAAAGCTCGTGGACGAGATCATCGACGGCCGGTTCCAGCCGGCCACCCCGACTTTTTTGAACTCGGGCAAGAAACAGCGCGGCGAACCGGTGAGCTGCTTTCCGGCGGGAACTCCAGTGGATACCCCTGAGGGACCAAAGGCGATCGAGGCTCTCCGGTCAGGTGACCGGGTGCTTTCGCACGACGGGTCCTTCTCCGTCGTCGAGTCCGTAATCGAGAACCCCAACGACCAAGCACTCATCTCGATCTCACACTTCGGACACAGGGAGCCGATCCTGTGCACTCCCGAACATCCAATCCTGGTGTGGACCACGCGCGCTGTGCAGACACTTATCGACGGCGATGGTTCTGATCCCTTTAACGGATTCGCTTGGTTGGCTGCCAAAGACATTCGCCCCACGGACTTCATCGTGACGGCAGCACCACTGGAGAGACGGACGCGACGGGTCTATGACCTGATGGAGTACGCCGGCGTGGGCGAATACGAAGAGGTCGACGGGCTAATACGTAAGGTCAACTCCGATCGGAAGCACCGCAACAAGCAGCGCCACCACATGAGCTTCATATCGGTGAATCGCTACGTTGAAGAATCGTACGACCTCGGTCTTATCCTCGGCTGGTACATCGCTGAAGGCCATATCTCCAAGCGATCGGGCCCCGCGGGCCCAACCGCCAGCGGGATCCACTTCACGATCGGCACACACGAACTCGAGTACCAGCAGGAGTTGGCGGCGGCGTTCAAGCGAGTGTTCGCAGCGGACCTCACCATAAACCAGAGTGTGTCGGACCAGTCGGTGCGCATGGTTTGCAACAGCAAGGTAGTTGCGTCGCTGTTCCTCTCCCTGGTCGGCACAGGATATCGCGCGAAGCGCTTGTCCTACAATATCTTAACGTCTGACGAAGAGTTTCAGCGTGGATTGCTGGCCGGGTTGTTCCGCGGGGACGGATGCAGTACCACCGGCGGTATGGTGCTCGACCTGGTGAATCCGGAGCTGATTGATCAGGTGCAGCTTCTTCTGCGCCGAATCGGGATCGTGTCCAGAATCCGCCAGTACGTCAACCAAGCAGGCAACGCGACGGGACAGGTGTTCGTGCCTGGTCTGCCTGGCGCCAATGAAGAGTTCATCTTCGACGTCGGCAAGAACCTGCACAACTATATCGGCCAGAAGGGGTCGTCGCGCACGACCTATCAGGTTGTGCATGGGCGGCACGTGTACGGAATTCGCGAATTGAGGCACACACAGGACATTCCTACGGAGGTCTATAACCTTCACGTCGAGGGCACGCATACGTACACGATTCGTGGCACGGTCGTGCATAACTGCTTTTTGCTGCGTATCGAAGACAACATGGAGTCGATCGGGCGATCGATCAACTCGGCTCTGCAGCTGTCCAAGCGCGGCGGGGGAGTTGCGTTGCTGCTGAGCAATATTCGCGAACACGGGGCACCCATCAAGAACATCGAGAACCAGTCTTCCGGTGTCATCCCGATCATGAAGCTGCTCGAGGACTCGTTCTCCTATGCCAATCAGCTGGGTGCGCGCCAAGGCGCCGGCGCGGTGTACCTGAACGCCCATCACCCCGACATCTACCGCTTCCTGGACACCAAGCGGGAGAACGCCGACGAGAAGATCCGGATCAAGACGCTGAGCCTGGGCGTGGTGATTCCCGACATCACCTTCGAATTGGCCAAGAAGAACGAGGACATGTATCTGTTCTCGCCCTACGATGTCGAACGCGTTTACGGTGTGGCGTTCGCCGACGTCTCGATAACCGAGAAGTACTACGAAATGGTCGACGACGCGCGCATCCGCAAGACCAAGATCAAGGCGCGGGAGTTCTTCCAGACGCTGGCCGAGCTGCAGTTCGAGTCCGGCTACCCGTACATCATGTACGAGGACACGGTGAACCGGGCCAACCCCATCGAGGGCAAGATCACCCACTCGAACCTGTGCTCGGAGATCCTGCAGGTGTCCACGCCGTCGTTGTTCAACGACGACTTGTCGTACGCCAAAGTGGGCAAAGACATTTCGTGCAACCTGGGATCGCTGAACATCGCCAAGGCGATGGACTCGCCGGACTTCGCCCAGACGATCGAGGTGTCGATCCGTGCACTGAGCGCGGTAAGTGACCAGACGCACATCACCTCAGTGCCTTCGATCGAGCAGGGCAACAACGACTCTCACGCGATCGGGCTTGGGCAGATGAACCTGCACGGCTACCTGGCGCGTGAGGGTATCTTCTACGGTTCCGAAGAAGGCATCGATTTCACCAACATCTACTTCTATACGGTGCTTTATCACGCATTGCGGGCCTCAAACCGCATCGCGATCGAACGCGGAACCCATTTCAAAGGTTTCGAGCGGTCCAAGTACGCGTCGGGGGAGTTCTTCGACAAGTACACCGAGCAGCCCTGGGAGCCGACGACCGACAAAGTGCGTCAGCTTTTCGCCGATGCGCAGATTTGCATCCCGAACCAGGACGACTGGCGACGGCTCAAGGAGTCGGTGCAAGCGCACGGCATCTACAACCAGAACCTGCAGGCGGTGCCGCCGACCGGGTCGATCTCCTACATCAACCATTCGACGTCGTCGATCCACCCCATCGTGTCGAAGGTCGAGATCCGCAAGGAAGGCAAGATCGGGCGGGTCTACTACCCGGCGCCCTACATGACCAATGAGAACCTGGAGTACTACCAGGACGCCTACGAGATCGGTTACGAGAAGATCATCGACACCTACGCCGCAGCCACCCAGCATGTGGACCAAGGGCTTTCGCTGACGTTGTTCTTCAAAGACACCGCCACCACCCGCGACGTCAACAAGGCGCAGATCTATGCCTGGCGTAAGGGAATCAAGACGCTGTACTACATCAGGCTGCGGCAGATGGCGCTGGAAGGCACCGAGGTCGAGGGCTGCGTGTCCTGCATGCTCTAAACCCGCATTGGGCGAGGAGTCTCCCCAGGTCAGCGGGCGCAAAGGGGTAAGGTGCTTAACGTGGTGAGAATTCCCGTACCCCACCCCAGCGTGAAGCCCGGGGTCAAGGTTGACGCGCGCAGCGAGCGTTGGCGCGAACACCGCAAGAAGGTGCGCGGTGAAATAGTCGAGGCGGCATTTCGCGCCATCGACCGACTGGGGCCCGAGCTGAGTGTGCGGGAAATCGCGGAAGAGGCCGGCACCGCCAAGCCTAAGATATACCGGCATTTCCATGACAAGTCTGATCTCTTCCAGGCGATCGGGGAACGTCTGCGCGACATGCTGTGGGCGGCGATCTTCCCGTCCATCGACTTGAAGACCGACTCGGCCCGCGAGGTCATCCGGCGCAGTGTCGAGGAGTACGTCGAGCTCGTCGATAAGCACCCCAACGTGCTGCGGGTCTTCATTCAGGCCCGTTCCGCGGCTACCTCCGAGTCGACCGTGCGGACTCTCAACGAAGGGCGCGAGATCACGTTGGCCATGGCCGACATGTTCGACCACGAGCTACGGGAGATGGAGCTGGACCATGCGGCGATCGAACTTGCCGCATTCGCCGCCTTTGGATCCGCTGCGTCGGCCACCGAGTGGTGGTTGGGTCCTGAACCCGACAGCCTGCGACGCATGCCGCGTGAGCGATTCGTCGCCCATCTGACGACCATCATGATGGCGGTCATCGTCGGCACAGCCGAGACGCTCGGCATCGCGATGGATCCTGACCGGCCGATCCACAACGTACTGCCAAGCAACCCCGCCGCGAGCTGAGCAACAGCGACGT
This sequence comes from Mycobacterium sp., assembly GCA_049522835.1. GTDB lineage: Bacteria > Actinomycetota > Actinomycetes > Mycobacteriales > Mycobacteriaceae > Mycobacterium. The sequence continues at coordinate 7,509 of JBEKNM010000006.1, read as the reverse complement.
TGACATCGCCACGGCCATCGATAACACTCCTTGTATCCGATACCCTGGGTACTGGGTATTCGTGTCGGCTGGCAATGGGTGGGAAAATAAGTGCCGGCTGACGCCCGAGGTGACGCAGCTGTTCGTAGGCCCCGACAGGAAGACCGATCCAAGATGACTTCCAACACGACTGAAGCGAACCCCGCTGTGAGCGACGCGGAGACTCAAGCGGAGTCGGCACCCGAGGGCCAGACGCCGCCCGTGCACACCCGCGCCGTCATCATCGGGACCGGGTTCTCCGGCCTGGGTATGGCCATCGCGCTGCAGCAGAAGGGTGTGGACTTCGTCATCCTGGAGAAGGCCGGCGACGTCGGCGGCACGTGGCGGGACAACAGCTACCCCGGCTGCGCTTGCGACATCCCGTCCCATCTCTACTCATTCTCGTTCGAGCCCAAACCGGACTGGAAGAACCCGTTCTCTTACCAGCCCGAGATCTGGGACTATCTCAAAGGCGTCACCGAGAAGTACGGCCTGCGCCGCCACACCGTGTTCAACTCCCTCGTCGATCGCGGGTACTGGGACGACGACGAATACCGGTGGCACGTGTTCACTACCGACGGGCACGAATACATCGCACAGTTCCTGATCTCGGGAGCGGGCGCATTGCACATCCCGTCCGTCCCTGATATCGAGGGTCGTGACGAATTCCGGGGCCCCGCTTTCCATTCCGCTCAGTGGGACCACAGCGTCGACCTGACCGGCAAGCGCGTCGCGATCATCGGGACCGGCGCCAGCGCGATCCAGATCGTGCCCGAAATCGTCGGGCAGGTCGCCGAACTTCAGCTCTACCAACGCACCCCGCCTTGGGTGGTGCCGCGCAGCAACCCCGAGCTCCCGGTGGCGCTGCGTCGGGCTATGGAGAACGTCCCGGGGCTACGTGCGCTGGCGCGCCTTGGGATCTACTGGGCCCAGGAGGCACTCGCCTTCGGCATGACCAAGCGGCCGAACACGCTGAAGTTCATCGAGGCCTACGCCAAGTGGAACATTCGCCGCTCGGTGAAAGATCGCGAACTGCGTCGCAAGCTGACCCCGCACTACCGGATCGGCTGCAAGCGAATCCTGAACTCCTCCACGTATTACCGCGCAGTCGCGGACCCGAAGACCGAGCTGGTCACCGACCCGATCAGCCGCATCACGCCAAACGGGATCGTCACCGCCGACGGCACAGGCCATGAGGTCTTGAGAAAAGTGGATGTGATCGTCTACGGGACCGGCTTCCACGTCACCGACTCCTACACATACGTCCAGATCAAGGGACGCAATGGCGAGGACCTGGTTGACCGCTGGAACCGCGAAGGCATCGGTGCTCACCGCGGGATCACCGTCGCCGATGTGCCCAACCTGTTCTTCCTGCTGGGACCCAACACCGGGCTGGGGCACAACTCGGTGGTGTTCATGATCGAATCGCAGATCCGCTACGTGGCCGACGCAATCAAGACCTGCGACAAGTTGGGCGCGCAGGCTCTCGCGCCGACGCGTGCCGCCCAGGACGCTTTCAACGACGAGCTGCAGCTCAAGCTGGCCGACTCGGTGTGGAACACCGGCGGCTGCAGCAGCTGGTATCTCGACGAGCACGGCAGGAACACGGTGCTCTGGGGCGGCTACACCTGGCAGTACTGGATGGCGACCCGCTCGCTCAAGCCCGCGGAGTACCAGTTCTCGGGGCTACTCCGTGCACATCGTGGACCTACCAGCGCGAGGAGTGACACGGCAGCGTCAGCAGCCAAAGTCAATTGACGTGGCAGGCGCAAGGCGCTGGATGAGTCGAAAGCTGCTCTTGCGCAGCGGATGTATGCCAGCGGTGAATCGGCCGCCACCATTGCGGCCACGTTGGGGGTCAGTGGTGCGACGGTGTACCGGGCGCTGGCCGACGACGTCAGCGATTAATTGCTACGGGTAGTGATTCGGCTTTCTGCTGTGGCTGTGCACGGCCCCGTCGCCTGCACCCTGAGCGGGCAACACTGCGGGCGACGCGCCACCCCAAATTTCTGTCAGTTTGCTGACAACTCTGCGCGAAGTGCCTACCTGTTGCCCCGAACTCGTCATACAGTCACCTAATCCTGTCGCGGGGGACCAGCGCGTAGGCCGAGAAGGCCCGGCTAGGAAGGCAGAGGATGATGAATTTTTCGGTGTTGCCACCAGAAATCAATTCGGCGCTGATGTTTTCCGGCGCGGGTTCGGGTCCGCTGCTGGCCGCCGCGGTCGCCTGGGATGGGTTGGCCTCTGAGCTGGATTCGGCGGCGGAGTCGTTTTCGTCGGTGACCTCAGGGTTGGCCGCTCAGGCATGGCAGGGTCCGGCGTCTCAGGCGATGGTCGCTGCGGCGGTGCCGTATGCGGGCTGGTTGAGTACGGCGGCAGCCCAGTCGTCGGGGGCCGCTGCGCAGGCCCAATCGGTGGCCAGTGCGTTTGAGTCGGCGCTGGTGGCCACGGTGCACCCCGCGGCGGTGGCGGCCAATCGTTCTGACTTGGTGTCGTTGGTGATGTCGAATCTGTTCGGGCAGAACGCGCCCGCGATCGCGGCAACCGAAAGCCAGTACGAGGAAATGTGGGCTCAGGATGTGTCGGCGATGGTGGGCTATCACGGTGGAGCGTCAGCGGCGGCTGCACAGTTGACGGCGCCGGCGCAGGCGGTGCAGAACCTACAGAACTTCGGATTTGGCAACATCGGCAGCGGAAACTTCGGCTTGTTCAACACCGGCACCCTCAACTTCGGCATTGGTAACACCGGCACCCTCAACTTCGGGATTGGCAACTTCAGCCCCAACAACGACACCCTCAACTTCGGCATTGGCAACACCGGCACCCTCAACTTCGGCATTGGCAACACCGGCAACAACAACGACGGCCTTTTTAACTTCGGCAGCTTCGACACCGGCATCGGCAACACCGGCAGCAACCTTGTCGGCATCGGGCTCACCGGCAACAACAAGGTGGGTATTGGCCTGCTGGCCATTTCCGGGTAGATGCGGATCTGTTTGTAGCCGCCTCGACGGGAGGCGACCAGTGGAGGGGACAGCTTCCACGCCGCCGTCTTCGCGTTGGCCTCGGCTCACGTGCCAACCGCGCGACCTTACCCGTGTAGGAGCTGGTGATCCTCGTCGCTCCATAGCAGCAATTGACGAACCGCGGGACGTGGTCCGACGTCGCGAAGCATGGTGCTTGCGGGGCGGGGTCGCACGCGTTGCGGCCACCAGAACCAGCGGCCGAGAAGCGTTGCAACGGATGGTGTCATGAATGAGCGCACGATCAGCGTGTCGAACAGCAGGCCGATGGCGATGGTGGTTCCGATCTGACCGAGGACCAGCAGATCGCCGAATATGAACGAGGCCATCGTGGCGGCGAAGACCAGGCCGGCGGCGGTCACGATGGCGCCGGTGCTCGCCATCGACCGGATCACACCGGTTTTCAATCCGGCGCCGATTTCTTCCTTGAACCGTGAGATCAGAAGCAAATTATAGTCGGATCCCACTGCGAGGAGCAGGATGACGGTTAGCGCCAGCACAATCCAATAGAGTTGGGTGCCGAGAAGATCTTGCCAGATCAGCACAGAAAGCCCGAAAGAAGCGCCTAAAGAAAGAGCGACCGTCCCGACAATGACGATCGCGGCAACCAGGCTTCTGGTGATGAACATCATAATAAGCAAAATCAGGCTGAACCCGGCTAAGGCCGCGATCAGGAGATCGTATTTGGCCATGTCTTGGATGTCTTTGTAGGTCGCGGCGGTTCCGCCGAGGTAGATATTGGCGTCTGCCATTGGAGTGCCCTTGATGGCCTCGTGTGCTGCTTTCTTGATCGGGTCGATGTGCGAAATTCCTTCGGGCGTGGCGGGGTCACCTTCATGGAAGATGATCATGCGGGCTGCCTTGCCGTCGGGGGACAGGAATAGTTTCAGGCCGCGAATGAATTCGGGATTGCTGAATGCCTCCGGGGGCAAGTAGAAAGAGTCATCGTTTTTGGCGGCATCAAAAGCTTGGCCCAGGGCGGTCGCGGTGTCGGTGCTGGCCTGTGTCTGGGCGTTGATCCCAAAGTTCGTGGCGTAGTTTGACTGCGTCAGTTCCTGATTGATCTCCTGGTTGGTGATCTGGGGCGGGATCAGCGCTACCAGTTTCGGCTGGAGTGCATCCAGTTTATCCAGGGTCGCCGTCAGATTTCCGAACTGCTCGGCGAGGTTGTCGATACTGTCGATGGCGTCAAAGATGTTCCTCAGCGCGAAGCAGGCCGGGATGTCGTAGCAGTGCGGTTCCCAGTAGAAGTAGCTACGAAGAGGTCTGAAGAAGTCATCGAAGTTAGCGATTTTGTCTCTTAAATTAGTGATTGTGCCGATCGTTTCGTGGAAGCTTTGGGCCTCGCTATGCGTATCTGCGGCGAGCTGCTGCTGGAGGGCATATTGCTGCTTCAAAATGACAATCGTGTTGGCGATCACGGCGGCCTGCTTCAGTAAGTCCTGTGCGCGGTCTTTCTGGTAAGGCAGGTTCTCGATCTGGCCGGTGCTTTGCGCGCTGATCTGAAATGGAATCGAGGTGTGCTCGATCGGGGTTCCCAACGGCCTGGTCATCGCCTGCACTTGGGCAATGCCGGGAACGTGGAAAATAGCTTTTGCCACCCTCTCCAGGATCAGCATACTGGCCGGATTACGCATATCGTGATCAGTTTCGATCATCAGCAGCTCGGGTTCGAGCCGAGCCTCCGAGAAATGCCGCTCGGCAGCCGCGTAGCCGATGTTGGCCGGGGCCGTGGTGGGTAGGTAGGGGCGTATGTCGTAGCTGGTCTTATATCCCGGCAGCGTGAGCAGACCGACGAGGGCCAGCGCGCACGTCACCGCAAGGATGGGTGCGGGCCAGCGGACGACTGCCGTGCCGATACGCCGCCATCCCCGAGTCTGCATTTCGCGTTTGGGTTCCAAAAGCCCGAAGTGGGTGCCCAGAGTCAGCACCGCCGGGGCCAGGGTAAGCGCGGCCGCAAGCGAGACAAGGATGCCTATTGCGGCAGGAATGCCCAGGGTCTGGAAATACGGCAGCCGGGTAAAGCTCAGACAAAACACCGCGCCGGCTACGGTCAGGCCGGAACCCAAAACCACGTGGGCGGTGCCCTGAAACATGCTGTAGAAGGATGTTTCCCGATCCTCGCCGCGATGCCGGCCCTCGTGATAACGGCCGAGGAAGAATATCGCGTAGTCCGTACCGGCCGCGATGACCAATAGCGTGAGCAGATTAGTCGCGTACGTCGACAGGCCGATGATCCCGTAGTTGCCCAGAAAGGCGACCAGTCCCCGGGCCGCGGCCAACTCAATAAGGACGGTGCCCAGCACGAGGACCATAGTGACCACAGATCGGTAGACAACAAGCAACATGATCGCGATCACCAGCACAGTCAGCGCGGTGACTTTCTTAGAACCTTTGCTGCCCACTTCAAACTGATCGGCGACCAGCGGCGCCGCACCGCTGACATAGGCCTTGAGCCCTTTGGGTGGTGGCGTGCCTGCCACGATGTCGCGGACAGCGTCGACGGACTCGAGGGACGACGCCTCGCCCTGATCACCAGCGAGATACACCTGAACCAATGCGGCCTTGTTGTCGGTGCTTTGTGAGCCCGCCGCCGTCAGCGGATCCCCCCAGAAATCCTGGACATGCTGAACATGCTTGGTGTCTTGCCGGAGTTTGCCGATCAGTGTGTTGTAAAAGTGGTGGGCGTCGGCGCCCAGCGGTGCATCACCTTCGAGGACAACCATCGCCGCACTGTCAGAATCGAACTCGTGAAACACTCGCCCGGTGTGTTTTGTCGCTTGCAGCGACGGCGCATCCGGGGAGCTAAGGGCAACGTTGTGCTCTTTGCCGACCTCCTCCAATTGCGGTACGGCGATATTGGTGACGGCGGCCAGGCCCACCCAGAGGAGCAGGATCGGCACCGCAAGCCGGCGAATCGTGTGTGGCACAAAGGGACGCCGGACGTGATCCTCACTCATGCGGACTTCACAATGCAGTAGGTGTAGGCGTTCACTTCGTTGACGGTCCTTTCGTCTTTGACCTCGCCGTCCACGGTGATGCGGCAGCCAAGGGAACCGCTATTGCCCTGCGCCACAAGGTTCGTGAAGGCCCCGGGCTGTGTCGTGACCATGGTCACCGACCATGGCAAGCTCGCGTTGACGACTTGCTGCGGTTGAACATTGATGTCCAAGTAGTTGATGGTTGCCACCGTCCCGGGTTCGCCGAAGACCTCGAGGGTTATGTGTTTCTGGTCGAAAGAGACGATGTCATTCGAGAAGCCGCTCGCAGCGGACGTGTTGTTGTGCGAACCGAAGATGCCGTGGAGCCGATAGACGCCGAACCCCGCGACCGCGACCACCACCGCGGCGACCAGCAGCATCCACCGTCGTTTGGCCAGGGTGGTGATTGAAAGCCTTTTCACCCGCTGGCCTTTCGGTAACCGGAGGCGTGACCGCTTGGGCGAGGTGATTCTCCTGCGCTTCGAGCGGGATCGTCAACCATGAGAGAACGGTACGGTACCGAACCGTACGCCACAAGAGACGATAGCGTACACAGTGTCGGTTTGCCGAGAAATATCCGGGTGATAGCCGCCTACTTGGTGGGTCGGGTGAGGCTGGGGATGAGGACCTCGTCGACCAGGGCTTGCACGGTGTGCTGCGTAGCCGGGCGACTGGGGATGATGGACCGGAAGATGAGGTAGCCGGGCAGCAGGTCCCACAATTCTTCGCTGAATGCGGCCTCGTCGATCTCGCCGCGTTCGACAGCCTGCTGCAGGATGTGCAGGATCAGGGCTTTGCGCTGGTCGAGGAATTGGTGTTGCAGGGCTTCGCTGAGCGCGGGGTGACGCGACACCTCGACAAGCACGGCGCGGATCGTGCTGGCGTGCTGCCGGCCCTGCTGACTGATCACCTCGCCCAAGTGCAGCAGATCGCCCCGCAGTGTGCCGGTATCGGGCGGGACCGCAACCTGGCGGATGCCCTCGATGAAAGCCGCCGACACCAACTCGGCTTTCGTAGGCCAACGCCGGTAGACCGTGGCCTTACTTGCGTGCGCACTGGCCGCCACGGCGTCCACGGTCAACCCGTCATAGCCGTGTTGTTGCAGCAGTCGCAATGTCACCGCAAGCAACTCGGCCTCCCGGGGCGACCACGGTGAGGACTCGGCGCAATCGGCGATCTGGGTCACAGCGCCCACGATAAACCCAGCGGGCAACGGCCAGCGGTTGTCGAGTTCAGCGGTTGAGAAGATTTGCGAACGCATTCGCGGCCGCGTCGACGCCGGCATCGTCGTTGGTGGCCACGAGATCCAGCAGTAGGCCACGGATGACGGCCAGCCCGAGCCTCGTCATCGCATGGTCGATTGGTCCGTCGGCGGTGGCCTCGACTTCGGTCAGCCAGCCGTTGACCGCGTCGGGGACCATGTGGGCGAACGGCTTCTCACCTTGGGCGGCGCGGGCGTAGCACTCGAAGAAGAGGCGTTCCAGCTG
>JBEKNM010000005.1:0-22447 GCA_049522835.1 Mycobacterium sp. | reverse complement strand
CCCGCCGCCGGCCGCGCCCTGGCTGCCCGCCGCGCCGGTGCCGCCGGTACCGCCTTGGCCGCCGACCCCGCCGTTACCGGCAGTGCCCGCAGCGCCCTGGGTCATGCCCCCACCCCCGGCCCCGGCCGCCCCGCCGGTGCCGCCGTTGCCGCCGACAAAGCCGCTTTGGCCGGGCGCACCGGTACCGCCGATGCCGCCGCTACCGCCGATGCCACCGGCGCCGCCGATGCCGCCGGACCCGCTGAACATCCCGCCTTGGCCGCCGGCGCCGCCGGTCCCGCCCGCCCCGCCCGCTTGGCCGGCCGCGTTCACGCCGGCGGCGCCGGCGCCGCCAGGCCCGCCGGTCCCGCCGGCGCCGCCGTTGCCGAACAGCGCGGCGTCACCGCCTCGGCCGCCGGGCCCCCCTGGCATGCCGGGCCCCCCCGGCGTGCCGGACCCGCCGTTGCCGCCGTTGCCGAACAAAATCCCGCCGGGCCCGCCCGGCTGTCCGGTCCCCGCCGCTCCGTTGGTGCCGGTGCCGATCAGCGGGCGCCCCAGCAGTAGTTCAGTGGGCGCATTGATGACACCTAGCACGCCCCGCTCGACGGTCTGCAACGGCGAGGCGTTGGCCGCCTCGGTGCCCGCGTACGAAGTCGCGCTGGCTAGGAGGGAGCGGGTGAACTGGTCATGAAACGCCGCCGCCTGCGCGGCCAGCTGCTGATAGTCCAGAGCGTATTGGGAAAACAGCGCCGCGATGGCCGTCGACACTTCGTCGGCCGCCGCGCTCGCCACGCCCGTGGTCCCCGCGGCCGCGGCCGCGTTGCCGCCGGCCAGGGCCGCGCCGATGTTCTCGACATCCGCAGCAACCGAGCCGACGATCTCCGGCGAAACGAGCACATACGTCATCTGGCACCTGCCGTACCTCTAGACGAGCTGGCAATTCCCGGCAACCATCGGGGCACCGAGTGAGCGTACGCCATGAGGGTAGCCATTGAGCGTTTCCGCGGAGATCCCGTGCTTTCTCCAAAATAGCGTTGTGGCAGGTGTATTGGGCGTGGTAAGCACGACCGCCGGTCACGCCCATCCCGCAGGTTCGGCTCAGCGCGGCGCCACGGGAGCGGCGGCCAACGCCATCGTGGCGCCGGGCGGTCCCATCAGGTGCCCGACGTTCCCGGCGGGGCTGGGAGCGCGCAGCAGAAATTCGCGCCGCGGGACAGCCTCGTCTACTTTGCCGGGGCCGCAACCGCTCAGCCGGACCGCCCCAAGCGTCCGGTGTTGGCCGGCGCCAAACCGATTAGCTGGCGCCCGGCACTGTTGCCCCGGTGGCGCGGGCACCGCTGTTCCGGCCCGTCGCATCACCACTGCCGAAAAGTCGATGCAGTCGCCCCGTCAATAACGGGCTAGCGCGGGAAGACGACTGACGAGCCAGTCCGACAACGAGTTGACCACCTCGACTCCCGTCTCGAACACGCCGTCGTGGGCTTCGGCCGCCAGCGCCACGCCCCACTGCCCGGACTGCGTGGGCACGATCCCGAACTGGCGGACCAGGTAGCCGCCATGCACACCCGGACCCCAACCCGCCTTGGCGGCAATGCCTTTGGCCGCCAGCCCCCACCGCTGGTCATCAGTGATTTGGTGCATCAGACCGATGACTGCCGCCCCGTCAGGGATAACAGATAGCTGCGCTGCGTAAGTCGCCTGCCGGTCCAGGGTCCACTGCGTTTGGCCGAATGCGGTGAAACCACGCCGAAGTCGGCGTGACTCGACCATGGTGCTCGCATCGCCGGATTCTCTGATAATGGCCTCTACCTGCCGCGCCGCGTCCGCCGGGTTGCCGAGTTGGGACCACAACTGCTCGGACGCAGGATTGTCGGATTCGGTGATCGCCTTGACGACCAGGTCTTGGGCCAGTCGCCTATCGTGGCGCAACGCTGCGATGGCCAAGGGCACTTTGATCGTTGACCAGGCGACGCCGGACGACCACCGTCCCAGCGAAAAGGTTCGGTCCGGACGGCAGATCGAGATGCCGATGTTGGCCGGAACCGTGGCGGAAAGCTGTTCAAAGCTCGATTCAATCGCAAGCCCAAGTGGTCGGGAAGTCATGTGTCTAGCGGCGGATCGGCCAGACCGGATCGCCGCAATCGACGCCCTCGGCCGACAGCTGACGCTTGAGTACCTTGAAGGTCGCCGTCCGCGGCAGCTCCGCGCCGACCCGGACGTAAGACGGCCACTGCTTGGCACTCAAGTCAGGCTGCTCGGCCAGAAAGGCCCGAAACTTCTCGGCGTCGAACTCTATACCCGGCGCCAGCACCAACGCGGCCATCACCTGGTCGCCGACCACGGGATCGGGCACCGCGTACACCGCCACCTCGGTCGCGTCGTGGTAGCCCAGCAGCACCCGTTCGATCGGGGCCGCGCCGAGGTTCTCGCCGTCCACCCGCATCCAATCACCAAGCCGCCCAGCGAAGTAGGCGTAACCCGCGTCATCGCGATAGGCCAGGTCGCCACTGTGGTAGACCCCGCCCGCCATCCGCTGGGCCTCGGCCTCCTCGTCGTTGTAGTAGCCCTCGAAGCGGCCCGGCCCGGCGGTGTTCACCACCTCGCCAACCACACCCACCGGGCACGGCTTGCCGGTGTCGGGGTCGACTATGTCGATCCCCTCAGGCAGCGGACCCAACGCACCCATCGGGGTATCGGGGGTACGGGCGATCGCCACGCCGCCCTCGGTCGACCCGAACCCGTCCTGAACGACACACCCGAACCGGCGCCCGAAGCGATCGACGTCACCGGGCACGCCCTCGTTGCCGTACACCGCGCGCAGCGGGTTGTCGGCGTCGTCGGGCTGCTCGGGTGTGGCAAGCACATAAGACAAAGGCTTGCCCACGTAGTTGGCGTAGGTGGCGCGGTAGCGGCGCACATCCACTACGAAGTTTGACGCAGAGAATTTGCGGCGCAACGCCATCGAGCCTTGGCACGCCGCCGCTACCGCCCAGCCGACCAGCACAGCGTTGGAATGGAACAACGGCATCGACACATAGCAGACGTCGTCGCGCCCAAGATCGAAGCGCTGCGTCATCGTCGCGCCGGCGATCGCAACCTTGCTGTGGCTGCACTTCACCGCTTTGGGCTCACCGCTGGTGCCCGACGTGAAGATCAGCATGAAAAGGTCAGCAGGGGAAGCTTTCTGAAAACGGACCGCGGCGTCCCGATGCGCGGCCACCTCGAGGGCCCACTCGGCGGAATCGGCGTTCAGATGGTCGATATCGCCCAGTGTCGCAGTAGATTTCGAGTCGGCCAGCACCAGCTGGCAGTCCGCCCGGCTGATGTCGCGGGCCAGCGCCTCGCCGCGGCGCACCGGGTTGAGGCCTACCGGGACGATCCCCGACATCCCGGCCGCCACCAGCATCGCCGAGAAGAACGGCGTGTTCTCCAACAGCACCCCGACATGCGGCGGCCGGGTTGGGTCAAGGCGCTCACGCAACGTCGCCGCGATGGCCGCACCCTGCTGGATGTGGTCACGCCAGCTGGTGAACGAGTCCTCGAAATAGACGCCGCGGTCGTCGATGTGGGCCAGCGGCACCAGCAGATCGGTGACGGTCGGGTCGGTCGAGATCACAGGCTAAGCAGGGGTTTCGGCCAGTTCACGGCCGATCCGACGCAATTGTCGGGTGGCGCCGCCCAGCGCGAACTCTGTCTCTTTGGCGGCCAGGAAGTAACGGTGCACCGGGTGATCGGTGTCGACGCCGACGCCGCCGTGCACGTGCACGATGCTGTGCGCCACCCGGTGCCCGGCGTCAGCGGCCCAGAACGCCGCGCTGGCCACGTCGATCTCGGCGGGGAGATCCTCCGAGACGCGCCAGGCCGCCTGGGTGAGTGTGAGCCGCAACCCTTTGACATCGATGTAACCGTCGGCCAGCCGCTGACCAACCGCCTGAAAGCTGCCGATCGGGCGGTCGAATTGCTCGCGGGTGCGCGCATACTCGGCCGTCATCTGCAATCCCCGCTCGAGTACGCCGAGCTGAAATGCGCTGCCGCCCAGGGCGGCCAGGGTTTCGAGCCAGGCCACGGCCTCCGCGCCGCCAACCGTCCGGGTGCCGTCCACCTGGGTGCCGTCCAGCGTCAGATGTCCGACGCTGCCCAAGCCAGTGGTCTCCAGTGCGCTCACCGAGACTCCCGGGTCATTCGCGGCGACCAGAAAAACGACTGTGCCGGAATCGGTTTCGGCGGGAACCAGGAATGCGTCGGCGACCGGGCCGAAACCCACCTGGGTACGGGTGCCGGTAAGACGGTAGCCCTCACCGGCACGGACGGCGCGAACCGGCCCCTCACCCATTTCGCCGTGCAGGGCGACGGTGAGGATCTTCTCGCCGCTGACCGCTGGAGCGCCCCATTCCTGCTGGAGCTCCTCGGTGCCGAATCGGGCGAGCGCGCCGGCGGCCAGAACCACCGAGTCCAGGTAGGGCACGGCTGCCAGTTGGTGGCCCAGTGCAACCAGAATGGCCACCTGCTCGAGCACCCCGAAACCGTCGCCGCCAAGTGCTGAGGCCGACGCGCTGGACAGGATGTCGGCGTCGATCAGCTTGCCCCACAGCTCGCGGTCGAATCGCTGCTCGAGCCCGTCCAGCTCGCGTTGATGTTCTGGCGTGCACACCGCGTCCACGATCGTGTCGACCAGACCACCGAGGTCATGTGCGGCTTCGGTTGGCGTGAAATCCATGAACGTTTCGTCCTCTCAGCGGTTGGCTCGGGGCAGCCCCAGCGCGACCATCCCGATGATGTCGCGCTGGACTTCGTTGGTGCCGCCGCCGAAGGTCAGGATCAGGCATCCCCGATGCATCCGCTCGACCCGGCCGCGCAGCAGCGCACCCGGCGACTCCTGACGTAGTGTCGCCGCGGTACCCAGTACCTCCATCAGCAGCCGGTAAGCCTCGGTGGCCAGCTCGGTCCCGAACACCTTGGCCGCCGACGCGTCGGCCGGCGACAGGGACTCGCTTTCCGATGACGACAGCTCCCAGTTGATCAGCTTGAGCACCTCGGCCTTGGCGTGCACCCGGGCCAGGTTGAGTTGCACCCATTCCGAGTCGATGAGCCGGGCTCCGCTGTCGTCCTTGGTGTTCTGTGCCCATTCGCGAACCTCGCGCAGGGCCGTGACGATCGGAGCCGATGAGACCAGGGCCACCCGCTCGTGATTGAGCTGGTTGGTCACCAGCTTCCAGCCACCGTTCTCCTCGCCGACCAAGCTGGTCACCGGCACCCGCACGTCGGTGTAGTAGGTGGCGCTGGTGTCCGGACCGGCCATGGTGTGCACCGGCGTCCAGGAGAAACCCTCGGCGGTGGTCGGCACGACCAGCATCGAAATGCCACGGTGCTTTTTGGCCTCGGGGTTGGTGCGCACCGCCAGCCAGACGTAGTCCGCGTAGGCGATCAGGCTGGTCCACATCTTCTGGCCGTTGATCACGTAGTCGTCGCCGTCGCGCACGGCGCTGGTACGCAGGTTGGCCAGGTCGGTCCCGGCACCGGGCTCTGAGTAGCCGATGGAGAAGTGCAGGTCGCCGGCGGCGATCTTGGGCAGGAAGAATTTCTTCTGCTCCTCGGTGCCGAAGGCCATGATGGTCGGCGCCACGCTGTTGATCGTCAAGAACGGCACCGGTGCACCGGCGATGGCCGCTTCGTCGGTGAAAATCAGCGAGTCCATCGGGGAGCGGTCCTGGCCGCCGTACTCCTTGGGCCAGTTCAGGGTAAGCCACCCGTCTTTGCCCATCTGCGCGACCGTCTCCCGGTATGCGTTGCCGATCCCGTATTCGCCCTGGACCGAGCTCAGTGCCTCGCGGCGCTCCGGCGTCATAAGCGTGGTGAAGTACGACCGCAGCTCGCGACGCAGCTCCTCCTGTTCAGGGCTATAACTGATGCGCATTCCAAGCCGTCCTTCGGTTCAACATCGTTTACACGTCTCGCGCCACAACTAGCCATCAGCGACTCGGCCGACGGCTACCCATCCGTCTCCCGGTTGTAACACGTTCTAGTCTGGGAATCCAGCGACCTTTCCTCGAACCAATCGGGGCCTTATGGTCGTACTACATACTGTCGGGACGCCGGGCTACATCAAAAGCCAGGTTCTAGGAGGTTGCCGTGCGGGTCATCGTGGATCGTGACCGGTGTGAAGGTAACGCGGTGTGCTTGGGAATCGCGCCGGATATCTTCGACCTGGACGACGAGGACTACGCCGTCGTCAAGACCGATCCCGTTCCACCCGACCAAGAGCAGCTGGCCGAACAGGCCATAGCCGAATGCCCGCGCGCCGCGTTGTTGCGTGGCGAGTGACCCGAAACTAGAGGTATTCATAAATTGACTAGCAGCACGAACGCGACCGATCTATCCGGAAAGGTCGCGGTAGTAACCGGCGCGGCCGCGGGACTGGGACGGGCCGAAGCGCTCGGTCTGGCCCGCCTCGGCGCCACCGTCGTCGTCAACGACATCGCCGGCGCGCTGGATGCCTCCGACGTCATCGACGAGATCAGCGCCGCCGGCGCTGCTACCGGTTCGAAGGCGGTCGCCGTTCCCGGCGACATCAGCGAACGCGCCACGGCCGACGAACTGGTTTCCTGCGCCGACCGGCTGGGCGGACTGGACATCGTGGTGAACAACGCCGGGATCACCCGCGACCGGATGTTGTTCAACATGTCCGACGAGGAATGGGACCTCGTCATCGCTGTACATCTGCGTGGCCATTTCCTGCTCACCCGCAACGCGGCCACCTACTGGCGCGCCAAAGCCAAAGAAGCCAACGACGGCTCGGGAAAGATCTTCGGCCGGCTGGTCAACACCTCGTCGGAGGCGGGCCTGGTAGGTCCGGTAGGACAGGCCAACTACGGCGCGGCCAAGGCGGGCATCATCTCGCTCACCCTGACGGCCGCGCGGGCGCTGGGCCGCTACGGGGTGTGTGCCAATGCGATCTGTCCGCGGGCCCGTACCGCGATGACGGCCGGCGTCTTCGGTAGCGCACCAGATGCCTCGGATATAGAGGAAGGCGGCATCGACCCGTTGTCGCCCGAGCACGTCGTGAGTCTGGTCAAGTTTCTGTCATCGCCTGCTGCCGCGGACGTCAACGGCCAAGTGTTCATTGTTTACGGTCCTCAAGTGACGCTGGTCGCTGCGCCGACCGTGGAGCACAAGTTCAGCACGAACGGCTCGGCATGGGAGCCGGCCCAACTCAGCAACACGTTGCGGGATTACTTTGCTGGGCGCGATCCAGAACGAAATTTTTCCGCTGTCGGACTAATGGAGCAATAACGATGCACAGCAACTTCGCGGAGGGTTTTAGCAAATAGAACATGTGTCGAATTGGTGACGCCGTAATGGCTCTGAGCTTGACAAATTAACGCTTCTGATAAAGAAGTTACTCTTCATCGACATGGTGAAGTTGTTCTGGGTTGATATGATCCGGCTCATACCGGGCCGGGGACTATAGAAGGCAACGCAAAGGCGACAACAGAGTTCGCCGCGCGCAGCAAAGGGGGACGGGGTTGCTTCAACAGCTTGCGATTCCGGCCCGCGCTGTCGGCGGGTTCTTCGAAATGTCGATCGATACGGCTCGGGCTGCTTTTCGACGGCCCTTCCAATTCCGCGAGTTTCTGGATCAGACTTGGATGATCGCTCGCGTATCACTTGTGCCGACGCTGCTGGTGTCCATCCCGTTCACGGTCCTGGTGGCGTTCACCCTCAACATCCTGCTTCGCGAAATCGGGGCCGCCGATTTGTCCGGCGCCGGAACGGCATTCGGCACCATCACCCAGCTGGGGCCGGTGGTGACTGTGCTTGTTGTGGCCGGTGCCGGTGCCACGGCAATCTGCGCCGACTTGGGTGCCCGCACCATCCGCGAGGAAATCGACGCGATGCGGGTACTCGGCATCGACCCGATCCAAAGACTCGTCGTACCACGGGTCTTGGCGTCCACGTTGGTCGCGCTACTGCTCAACGGTTTGGTGTGCGCCATCGGTCTGTCCGGCGGCTACGTTTTCTCCGTCTTTCTTCAGGGCGTCAACCCCGGTGCTTTCATCAACGGGCTGACCGTGCTTACCGGACTGCGTGAATTGATCCTTGCGGAACTCAAAGCGCTGCTGTTTGGTGTGATGGCCGGGCTGGTCGGGTGTTTCCGCGGCCTGACCGTCAAGGGTGGGCCCAAGGGTGTCGGCAACGCCGTCAATGAAACCGTCGTCTACGCGTTTATCTCTCTGTTCGTCATCAACGTGGTCATGACGGCCATCGGCGTGCGGCTTTCGGCGAAGTGAGCAGCCGATGAGCTATGACGCAACGCTGCGGTTTCGCCGCTTCTTTTCCCGGCTCCAGGGGCCGGTTGACGATTTCGGCGAGCAGGCGCTGTTCTACGGCCAAACCGTGCGCCACGTCCCCAACGCGCTCACCAGGTATCGGAAGGAGACGATCCGGCTGGTTGCCGAGATGACGCTGGGCGCAGGCGCACTCATCATGATCGGTGGCACCGTCGGCGTTGCGGCGTTTCTGACACTGGCATCCGGTGGAGTCATCGCCGTGCAGGGTTACTCATCGCTGGGCAACATCGGCATCGAGGCGCTGACAGGGTTCTTATCGGCATTTTTGAACGTCCGTGTTGTCGCGCCGGTGATCGCGGGAATCGCGCTGGCGGCCACCATCGGGGCCGGCGCCACCGCCCAATTGGGTGCCATGCGCGTTTCCGAGGAGATCGACGCCGTCGAATGTATGGCGGTGCACTCGGTGTCCTACCTGGTGTCGACCCGGCTCGTCGCCGGCCTGGTCGCGATCATCCCGCTCTACTCGTTGTCGGTGCTCGCCGCTTTCTTCGCCGCCCGCTTCACCACGGTGTTCATCAACGGCCAGTCCGCGGGCCTGTACGACCACTACTTCAATACGTTCCTCATACCGTCGGACCTGCTCTGGTCGTTCCTGCAGGCCATCGTGATGTCTATCGCGGTGATGCTTGTCCATACCTACTACGGCTACAACGCCCGCGGCGGGCCGGTCGGCGTCGGCATCGCAGTCGGCCAGGCGGTTCGAACCTCACTGATAGTCGTTGTCGTGATCACTTTGTGCATCTCGCTCGCGGTTTACGGCTCGTCCGGTAACTTCAACCTCTCTGGATAAAGGGGACCCACAAAAATCCATGGCCGAAGGCGAAGCGCGACGGTCAACCGTCCGGCTGGCAGCGGCGCTGCTGGCCGGATTGATCGTTGCTTTCGCTGTCCTGACTTATCTTTCGTACACCGCGGCTTTCGCCTCGACCGACACCGTCACCGTGTCTGCGCCGCGGGCCGGGCTGGTGATGGAGAAAGGCGCCAAGGTCAAGTACCGCGGGATCCAGATCGGCACGGTCGAGGACATCAGCTACGGCAACGACCAGGCGCGGCTCACGCTGGCCATCAGCAGCGACGAGATGGGTTTCATCCCATCGAACGCAACGGTGCATATCGCGGGCAACACCGTCTTCGGCGCCAAGTCAGTGGAGTTCATTCCGCCCCAGGCCCCGTCGCCGACCTCGCTGCGCCCGGATGCGCACGTGCAGGCCTCGGCGGTGCAACTGGAAGTCAACACCTTGTTCCAGTCGCTCATCGATCTACTGCACAAGATCGACCCGGTCGAGTTGAACGGGACGCTGAGCGCGCTGTCCGAAGGCCTGCGTAATCACGGCGACGACTTGGGCGCGCTGCTGTCCGGGCTGAATACGCTGACAGTGCAGGCGAACCCGAAACTGCCTGCCCTGCAGGAGGATTTCCGCAAGACCGGGATCGTCACCAACACATACGCCGACGCCGCGCCCGACCTGACGACCGTGTTCGACAACCTGCCGACGATCAGCAAGACGGTGGTAGATCAGCAGAACAACCTCAACGACACGCTGTTGGCCACGATCGGGCTGAGTAACAACGCCTATGAGACGTTGGAGCCGGCCGAGCAGAACTTCGTCGACGCCATCAACAGGCTGCGGGCCCCGCTCAAGGTCGCCTCGGACTATTCGCCGGAATTCGGCTGCGTGTTCGCGGGTATCGAACGAGGTATCAAAGAGTTCGCTCCGCTGCTCGGCGTCCGCAGAGCGGGCCTGTTCACGTCGTCGAGCTTCGTGCTGGGCGCGCCGTCATACACATATCCGGAGGCCCTGCCGCAGGTCAACGCCTCCGGAGGTCCGAACTGCCGCGGATTGCCAGACATCCCGACCAAGCAGACCGGCGGGTCGTTCTACCGCGCGCCGTTCCTGGTCACTGACAACGCCAATATCCCGTACGAGCCTTTCACCGAGCTGCAGTTTGACGCACCCTCGACGCTGCAGTTCTTGTTCCACGGCACGTTTGCGGAACGGGACGACTTCTGATGGCGGAGTTACCCTCGCACCGGTCGATGGTGATCAAGGTCAGCATCTTCGCGGTGGCCATGCTGGTGGTGGCCGCGGGCCTGGTGGTGGTCTTCGGTGACTTCCGCTTCGGTCCCGAAGCCACCTACCACGCAACCTTTACCGACGCGTCACGGTTGAAAGCCGGCCAGAAGGTCCGCATCGCCGGCGTACCGGTCGGTGCGGTGTCCGGCGTGAAGCTCAACCCGGACAACACCATCGATGTCGAGTTCGGAGTCGACAGCCACTACACGCTGTATTCGTCCACGCGCGCGCTGATCCGATACGAAAACCTGGTCGGCGACCGGTTCCTGGAGATCACGTCGGGCGTGGGGGAGCTGCGCAGGCTACCGCCGGGCGGAACCATCAACTCTCAACACACCCAGCCGGCACTGGACCTCGATGCGCTGCTGGGCGGACTACGCCCGGTG
Organism: Mycobacterium sp.; assembly: GCA_049522835.1. Lineage (GTDB taxonomy): Bacteria > Actinomycetota > Actinomycetes > Mycobacteriales > Mycobacteriaceae > Mycobacterium. The sequence continues at coordinate 11,659 of JBEKNM010000005.1, read as the reverse complement.
CTCAAGGGGCTGGACGCTGACAAGGTCAACACGATCAGCAGCGCCATCATCGAGTTGTTGCAGGGCCAGGGTGGAGCGTTGTCGAACGTGCTGGCCGACACCAGCGCGTTCTCGTCGGCACTGGGCCAACGCGACCAGCTCATCGGCGACACCATCACCAACCTCAACACGGTGCTGGGGACCATCGACCAAAAGAGCGCGCAATTTTCGGCCAGTGTTGACCAGCTGCAGCAATTGATCACCGGGCTGGCCAAGAACAAGGACACGATCGCGGGCGCTATCCCACCGCTCGCGTCGACAACGGCGGATCTTACTGAGCTGCTGAAGAATTCACGCCGGCCGCTGCAGGGCATCCTGGAAAACACCCGGCCACTGGCCACCGAGCTGGACCACCGCAAGGCCGAGGTGAACAACGACATCGAGCAACTGGGCGAGGACTACCTGCGCCTGGCCGCCCTCGGCGCCTACGGGTCGTTCTTCAACATCTACTTCTGCTCCGTGACCATCAAGATCAACGGACCGGCCGGCGGCGACATCCTGCTGCCGCTCGGCGGACAGGTAGATCCGAGCAAGGGAAGGTGCGCTTTTGTCAAATAACCCTAGGCGCGAACGTGACCCACTGCGCACCGGCATCTTCGGCCTGGTGCTGGTGGTCTGCGTTGTGTTGCTCGCATTCGGCTACGCCGGATTGCCGTTCTGGCCGCAGGGGAAAACGTACGACGCCTACTTCACCGATGCCGGCGGCATCACGCCAGGCAACGCCGTTTACGTCTCGGGCTTCAAAGTCGGCAAAGTGCAGTCCGTCGGTCTGGCCGGAGACAGCGCCAAGGTGACCTTCAGCGTGGACCGCCACGTCGCCGTCGGTGACCAGTCGCTGGCCGCGATCCGCACCGACACCATCCTCGGTGAGCGCTCCATCTCGGTGACCCCGGCCGGCAGCGGCAAGTCGACCACCATCCCGCTGAGCCGGACGACAACGCCCTACACGCTGGCCGGCGCGCTGGAGGATCTGGGTCAAAACGCGAACAATCTGAACAAGCCGCAGTTCGAGCAGGCCTTGAACGTTCTCACCGACACGCTGCACGACGCCACCCCGGAGCTGCGTGGTGCGCTGGATGGGGTCACATCGTTGTCCCGCACCCTGAACCGCCGTGACGATGCGCTGCAAGGCCTGCTGGCGCACGCGAAGTCGGTGACATCAGTACTGTCCGAACGCGCCAACCAGGTCAACAAACTGGTCGACGACGGTAACGAGTTGTTCGCCGCGCTCGACGAGCGGCGCGCCGCGCTGAGTCAGTTGATCTCGGGCATCAGCGATGTCTCAGCCCAGATTTCCGGCTTCGTCGCCGACAACCGCAAGGAGTTCGGCCCGGCTCTGAGCAAGCTCAATCTGGTGCTGGACAACCTCAACGAGCGCCGCGATTACATCACCGAAGCCCTCAAACGGCTGCCCACCTACGCGACCGAGTTGGGCGAGGTGGTCGGCTCCGGTCCCGGATTCAATGTCAACGTCTACGGTGTGATACCGGCGCCGCTGCTGGCGGCGACGTTCGACTTCTTCTACCAGCCAGGCAAGCTGCCGGCCAGCCTCGCCGACTATTTGCGCGGGTTGATCCAGGAACGCTGGATCATTAGGCCTAAGGCACCATGATCGAGTCGCGATGATCCAGCGGTCTTTCGGCAGCCGGGGGCTGCGTAACGTCACCGTCATCGCGCTGGTCGCGGTGTTGATAGGGGGCGTCTACGTGCTGTTCTCGTCCGGTGGCAACGGCCGAAAGATCGTTGGCTACTTCACATCTGCTGTCGGACTCTATCCCGGTGATCAGGTCCGTATTCTCGGCGTTCCGGTGGGGAAGATCGACGCCATCGAGCCGGGGCCTTCCGACGTCAAGATCACTATGTCGGTGTCCGACGACGTGAAGATCCCCAAGGACGCGCAGGCCGTGATCATGTCGCCGAACCTGGTGTCGGCCCGGTTCGTTCAGCTGACCCCGGCGTACACCGGCGGTGCGGTGCTACCCGACGGCGGAAGCATCGATCTGGCCCGCACCGCGGTCCCGGTGGAATGGGACGAGGTGAAGGAGTCGCTGACCCAACTGGCGGTCCAGCTGGGTCCGACGTCGGGATCGATGCAGGGGCCGTTGGGTGCGGCGATCAACCAGGCCGCGGATACGCTTGACGGCAAGGGCGAGTCGTTCCACAACGCGTTGCGCGAGCTCTCTCAAGTCGCTGGGCGGCTGGGGGATTCGCGCAGCGACATCTTCGGCACGGTCAAGAACCTGCAGGTATTGGTCAACGCACTGTCGGAGAGTAATGAACAGATCGTAGAGTTCGCCGGAAACGTCGCGTCGGTGTCGCAGGTGCTCGCAGACAGTTCGCGTCATCTGGACAACACCCTGGGCACGCTCAACAAAGCGCTCTCGGATATCCGAGGGTTCCTGCATGAAAACAACTCGACGTTGATCGATACGGTCAGCAAGCTCAACGACTTCGCCCAGACGTTGAGTGACCAGAGCGACAACATCGAGCAGGTACTGCACGTGGCGGGCCCCGGTATCGCCAACTTCTACAACATCTATGATCCGGCGCAGGGCACCTTGAATGGCCTGTTGTCGATACCCGAATTCGCAAATCCCGTCCAATTCATCTGCGGTGGGTCCTTCGAAACTGCCGCCGGGCCAAGTGCGCCGGACTACTTCAGGCGCGCCGAGATCTGTCGCGAGCGGCTGGGGCCAGTGCTGCGCCGGCTGTCCGTGAACTACCCCCCGTTCATGTTCCACCCGCTCAACACGATCACCGCGTACAAGGGTCAGATCATTTACGACACCCCGGCCACCGAAGCCAAGTCGCAGACTCCGATTCCGCAGCTGACCTGGATCCCGGCTAAAGGTGTCCCGTCGCCTGCCGCCCAGAACCCGGCGGATCTGCAGAGCCTGCTTGTCCCGCCCGCTCCGGGCGCTGCTCCCGCCCCGGGCACAGGTCCCGCGCCAGGTCCTGGGCCAGGCTCCGCGTACGGGCCCGCGCCGGGGCCCCCGCCGACTGCAGCGCCTGCTCCTGGACCCACCCCTGGACCCCTCGGACCCACGCTGCCGCCGCCGACCGAGCAGGGGGGTGGCGGATGAAGCGAATCTGGTTGCGGAGCAGCGTGTTAGCAGTGGGCAGCGTGCTGATGGCCGGTTGTGAATTCAGCGGCCTGAACTCTTTGCCGTTGCCCGGCACCGCCGGTCATGGCGGCGGCGCGTACGAGATCACCGTCGAAATGCCCGATGTTGCCACGCTGCCCCAGAACTCGCCGGTGATGGTCGATGACGTCACCGTGGGCAGTGTCTCCGGAATTGAAGCCCAGCAGCGGTCCGACGGATCCTTTTATGCCGCGGTGAAGTTGGCGCTGGATAAGAACGTCGTGCTGCCGGCCAACGCGACGGCTACGGTTGCTCAGACGTCGCTACTGGGTTCGTTGCACATCGACCTGGCTGGCCCGAGGGACAAGCCGGCGACCGGCAGGCTGACCGACGGGTCGAGAATCGCGGAGTCCAACACAGGCCGCTTTCCCACCACCGAAGAGGTGTTCTCGGCGCTTGGTGTGGTGGTCAATAAGGGCAATGTCGGTGCGTTGGAAGAGATCACCGACCAGAGTTACCAGGCCGTCGCGGGCCGGCAAAATCAGTTCACCGACCTGGTTCCCAGATTGGCGGAGTTGACGGCGGGACTCAACCGTCAGGTCGACGACATCATCGACGCACTCGACGGGTTGAACCGATTTTCTGCGATCCTGGCGCGCGACAAGGACAACCTGGGCCGTGCGTTGGACACGCTGCCTGATGCGATTCGCGTGCTCAACAAAAACCGAGACAATATCGTCGACGCCTTCGCTGCGCTGAAGAAGCTGGCGACAGTTACCTCGAACGTGCTGTCAAAAACCAAGGTGGACTTCGCCGAAGACCTCAAAGGCCTGTATGTGGTCGCAAAAGCCCTCAACGACAACCGGAAGTCTTTCGTCACCTCGCTGCAGCTGTTGCTGACGTTCCCATTCCCCAACTTCGGTATCAAACAGGCCGTGCGCGGCGACTACCTCAACGTGTTCACCACCTTCGACCTCACGTTACGCCGGATCGGTGAGACGTTTTTCACCACGTCGTATGCACTTGATCCGAACATGATGCACATGAGCGAGATTCTCAACCCGCCTGACTTCCTGACCGGCGAACTCGCCAACCTGTCCGGACAAGCGGCCGACCCGTTCAAGATTCCGCCCGGTACGGCGTCCGGACACTGAGGGGCGGCGCAGATGATTGACAGATTGACCAAGATTCAGCTCGGCATGTTTGCGGTGATCACTGCGATCACGCTGGCTGTGATGGGGATCTTCTACCTGCGGCTGCCCGCTACGTTCGGGATCGGGACCTACGGCGTAAGTGCCGATTTCGTCGCGGGCGGCGGGCTCTACAAGAACGCTAACGTGACCTACCGCGGTGTGGCCGTTGGCCGGGTGGAGTCGGTGGGGCTGAACCCCAATGGGGTCACCGCCGAAATGCGGCTCAACAGCGGCACTCCCGTTCCATCGAATGTCACCGCGACCGTCAAGAGCGTGTCGGCCATTGGTGAGCAGTACATCGATCTCGTCCCGCCTGCCAACCCGTCGTCGGCCAAGTTGCTCAACGGATCCCGGATCGACCGGCAGAACACCCGGATCGGCCAAGACGTCGCCGACCTGTTGAAGCGGGCGGAGAACCTGGTCAACAGCCTCGGGGACACGCGGTTGCGAGAGCTGCTACACGAGACGTTCATCGCGGCCAACGGGTCCGGTCCCGAGTTGGCCCGGCTGATCGAGTCCGCCCGGTTGCTGGTGGACGAGGCCAACGCCGACTATCCGCAAGTCTCGCAGTTGATAGATCAGGCGGGTCCGTTTCTGGAAACCCAGATTCGCGCCGGCGCTGACGTCAAGTCGTTGTCTGATGGGCTGGCGCGGTTCACTTCTGAGGTGCGCCAGGCCGACCCCCAGCTTCGCTCGACGTTGGCCATCGCGCCGAGCGCCGCCGACGAGGCCAGCACCGCGTTCTCCGGTATTCGCCCCTCGTTCCCGGCGCTGGCGGCCAGCCTGGCCAACCTGGGCCGGGTGGGCGTCATCTATCACAAGTCGATCGAACAGCTGCTGGTGGTTTTGCCGTCGTTGTTCGCCGCGATCACGACGGCTGCGGGCGGCTCGCCGCAAGACGAAGGCGCCAAGCTGGACTTCAAGCTCGACCTGAACGATGCGCCGCCGTGCGCTGTCGGCTTCCTGCCCCCGCCGTTGATGCGCACGCCGGCCGACGAGACGCTGCGCGAGCTCCCGAAGGATTTGTACTGCAAGGTCGCTCAGAACGATCCCAGTACCGTGCGCGGCGCCCGCAACTATCCGTGCCAGGAGTTCCCCGGCAAACGGGCTCCCACGATTCAGCTGTGTCGCGACCCGAAGGGCTACGTACCGGTTGGCCGCAACCCCTGGCGGGGCCCGCCGGTCCCGTACGACACACCGGTAACTAATGGGCTAAATGTATTGCCGCCCAACAAGTTTCCGTATATCCCGCCGGGCGCCGATCCCGATCCGGGCGTTCCCATAGTGGGGCCGCCGCCGCCCGGCGTGGTGCCCGGGCCGGGGCCGGTGCCGCGTCAGCCGGCGTTCGATCCACCGCCACCCAATGACAACGGGCCAGCACCGCCAGGCAGCTCGTGGAATCCGCCGGGAGTCCCGCCGGTGCCGCCGCAGCTTCCGTATCCGAAGTGGTTACCACCGCCGCCACCGCCGGAGGGTATCGGCCCGGCGCCCGCACCTGCGCCCGCACCGCAACCACAGGCCAGCGGACCGGCTTACACCACCTACGACCAAAACACCGGAGCTTTTGCGGACCCGGCGGGCGGCACTGGCATTTTCGCGCCCGGCGACCACAGCGCTAATGGCGCATCCAGCGCCGAGAATTGGGTGGACCTCATGCTTGATCCAAGGCCGATGTAGTGGCTCGCGAAGTGGCTTCTCAAGAATCAGGTTCTGTTAACGACACGACGACGCGAAGTGTGCGTCGGCGGGCTTCGCGAGCGGCAGGCCCCGCCAAAAGCGATTCTTCGGGCGGTGCCGCCACGGTTCAGGTCGACGCCCCGGCTGAGCCGAAGCCATCAAAAGGCTCCGCCAAGCGGTCCGCCGGGCCGGTCAAGACCCTGAAGCCCGTCAAGCCGCCGCCACGGCGGCCCGCTCACCGCAGGCTGGTCGGATGGATCTCTTCTGCCGCTGCGTTGTTGGCGATCGGCGGGCTGGCCGTCTGCCTGACCGTCCTGGTTACCCAGCAACGGAACGCCGAGGCCGAACAAGCGCGCGACCAGCGCTTCGTCGACACCGCTACGCAAATGGTGGTCAACATGTTCAGCTACAAGCAGGACAACATCGACGAGAGCGTGAACCGGTTCTATAACGGCACCAGCGGCCCACTGCGCGGCATGCTCGGCGCCAACAACGCCATCGAGAACCTCAAGGGCCTGTTCCGCTCCACCAACGCGACATCAGAGGCCGTGATCAACGGCGCCGCTCTGGAGGGCATCGACGCAGTCACCGACAACGCGTCCGTGCTGGTGTCGGTGCGCGTCACGGTGGCCGATATCGACGGAGTCAACAAGCCGTCCATGCCGTATCGGCTTCGGGTCATCGTGCACGAGGATGAACAGGGGCGGATGACCGGCTACGACCTGAAATATCCCGACGGGGGCAACTGATGCGGTGGCGGCGGTGGCTGATCGCCGTCGCGGCTTACTTATCGGTCGCAGGCATCGTCGGGTTGTCCGCCGCGGCCGGCTGGTTCTACTGGGACCGGGTGCAGACCCGCGGCGAGGAGTCAGCGCGGGCGGTGTTGCCCCAGTTGGCCGCCAAAGAAATACCCGAGGTCTTCGCCTACGACTACCAGACCGTTGAACGCAGCCTCGCCGACGCGTACCCGTTGCTGACACCTGACTACCGCCATGAGTTCCAGAAGAGCGCCAATACGCAGATCATCCCGGAGGCCAAGAAGCGCGAAGTGGTCGTCCAGGCCAATGTCGTCGGTGTGGGAGTCATGTCCGCCAAACGGAATTCGGCGTCGGTGATGGTCTACCTGAACCGCACCGTGACCGATAAGTCACGGCAGCCGCTATACGACGGCAGCCGGTTGCGGGTGGACTTCACGAAGATCGGCAACAATTGGCTGATTGCCTACATCACGCCGATCTAGCGAACCAACCATCCCCCGGGCACGTTACCCGCCGTGCCCCGACCGTTCAGTAGCATATCGCAATGTCGTTGCAGTTCAACGGATAACGCTGGACCGGGCTGGGCGGGGGACCGGCCAGTTGCAGTGAAAACGGTTGCTTAGTCATCGACGACTCCAGGCCGCACTCTTCGTCGTGCAAGGTGGTATGTGTTCCGGTGAGCGTCTCGTCGTCAAACGCATAGGTTTCGGTGGACGCCGCGGTGCCGCCGCCCGGGCAGGAAACCCCATCGGCCACGGTCACCTGGAGGGTCCAACGTTGGCTCACCAGCCGGGCTCTGCCGCTGTAGTTGTGCAGCTTGTCCTGACGGCTGATCTGTTCGGCGGTCGTGCTCACTATGTTCAGAGCACAAAAATTTGCCGCAATAAGCGGGTTGGAATAATCGGCCCAGTAGCGGCTTCCGTTTACTTGATCGCACAGCGTCGTGATCGTCCAGGTCACTCCTGACACGCCCGCCTGGTTGAAGGAGTAATTGCCGTCTGGTGGTGGTGCCACCGCACTCGCGGGATCGCCCGACACCACCGCGATTCCCAGTGCGACGGCCGAGAAGATGCCGGCGCCGGCGGCCAGCCCGCGACGGATATTTTTCACAATGTGTCCCTCCGGGTCCCTCCAGCGGTCCTTTCCTTCACGCTGCATCGAGTATCACAGCGTTTCGGCGGCAACACCATCGGTTCGCCGAGCTATTGGGCGTCGTGCGGGTGCGCCTTGGCGAGTGCGTCGAGAAACGACCGCGCCCAGCGATCCACGTCATGGGCCAGCACTTGGCGGCGCAGCGACCGCATCCGTCGCCGCCCCTCCTCGACGGACTGGTTGAGCGCCGCCTCGATCGCATCCTTGACGCCTTCGAGGTCGTGCGGGTTGACCAGATAGGCCTGCCGGAGTTCGGCGGCCGCCCCGGTGAATTCGCTGAGCACGAGCGCTCCGCCAAGATCGCTGCGGCAGGCGACGTACTCTTTGGCCACCAGGTTCATGCCGTCCCGCAGCGGCGTGACCAGCATGACGTCGGCGGCCACAAAGAACGCGATGAGTTCGTCGCGCGGAACCGGACGATGTAAGTAATGCACCACCGGATGACCAACCTCGGCGTATTCGCCGTTGATGTGGCCGACCTGGCGTTCGATGTCGTTGCGCAGAATCTGGTAGCTCTCCACACGCTCACGGCTCGGCGTCGCCAACTGGATCAGCACCGTGTCGTCGCGTTTTGCGCGGCCTTCGGCGAGCAGCTCCGAAAAGGCTCCCAGCCGGACATCGATGCCCTTGGTGTAGTCGAGTCGGTCGACGCCAAGCAAGACCTTGCGGGGATTTCCCAACTCGGCCCGGATCTCCTGGGCGCGGCGCCGGACGTTGCGGGCGCGAGCCGCGCGGTCGAGTGCCCCGGAGTCGATGGAGATGGGAAAGGCACCCACCCTGACGGTGCGGGAATCGAGCTCGACCTCGCCGAAACGCGAGCGCACACCCACCGATCCTCGCGAGGTATTGGCGCCGACCAGCCGCCGGGACAGGATCAGGAAATTCTGGGCGCCGCCGGCCAGGTGGAACCCCACCAGGTCGGCGCCGAGCAAGCCTTCGATGATCTCGGTGCGCCACGGGAGCTGCATGAACAGCTCCACCGGCGGGAACGGGATGTGCAGGAAGAAGCCGATGGTCAGGTCGGGCCGCAGCGTGCGCAGCATTTTCGGGACCAGTTGCAGTTGGTAGTCCTGCACCCATACGGTGCCGCCGGGAGCGGCCGTGCGTGACGTGGCTTCGGCGAAGCGGCGGTTGACGTCGACATAGCGATCCCACCAATCGCGCTGGTAGATCGGCTTGACGATGACGTCGTGGTACAGCGGCCACAGCGTGGCGTTTGAGAACCCCTCGTAGTACTCAGCAACGTCTTCGGCGCTGAGCCGTACCGGCTGGAGCCGCAGGTCTTCCTGGACGATGGGCTCCTCATCACCATCGACTGCACCCGGCCAGCCGACCCAGGCCCCGCGGCGGCGGCGCAGCAGCGGCTCTAAGGCCGTGACCAACCCCCCAGGGCTGCGTTTCCAGGTTGTGGTGCCATCGGGAAGCCGCTCGAGATCGACCGGCAGCCGGTTGGCGACCACCACGAAGTCGGAATCCCCGAAACTCTCCGATTCTGAAGTCTTCGAATTTCGGCCTTCCCTAGGAGCCATTTAGACGTCGAGTTTCGCCGGTCCAATACCGAGCATCGACAAGAAAACGCGGCACTCATCGGCATCGTTGGCGTAGGCCGCGACGACCCGCCTGGCCTGGCTTGCGGTGCTGTCGGCCAGCGGCTCAACATCGCCGATTTCGCTGGGGTCAGATTTAGTAGGCATGACACAATTCTAAGCGACGCGGATATTCGCTCACAGCCGAGTTACCTAGCCTGGCCCTTTTCAAATCTGCCGCGACTGCCCTCGCCGTCGCATTGGATCTGTCATAAGTCGGCGTGACATCGAAAACGACGACGGCACTTGATCGTGGCTCTAGAGGACGCCGATCACGCGGAGCCAGCACGGGCTGACGGCCGATCAACCCAGCGGCGAATGGACTGAGCGCTGGCCGTATTGTGCAAGCAATCGGCCCCGATGCGCAGCAAATCCCGAAAAAGCGAGGTGTGCGGAATGACAGTATCCGACCAAGCCGGCGCCGAGGCGGCCAACGCCAACGCGAACGAGCCGGTGGCCTATGAAACCCTCGACGAGGGCCGCATAGCGCGGATTTGGCTCAACCGGCCCGATGCCCACAACGCGCAGAATCGCGGCCTGCTGGTCCAGCTCGACGAGGCGTTCGGGCGCGCCGAGGCCGACGACACCGTTCGCGTGGTGATTCTCGCGGCGCGCGGCAAGAACTTCTCGGCCGGTCACGACCTGGGCTCCGAGCAGGCGCTGCTGGAGCGACAGCCCGGACCGATGCAGCATCCGACCTTTCGCTCGCATGGCGCCACCCTCGAACCCATCATGGAGAAGCTGTATCACCAGGAGTGGCACTTCTTCTTCCAAAACACCTGCCGCTGGCGCGATCTGCGCAAGATCACTATTGCTCAAGTGCAGGGCAACGCGATATCCGCGGGCCTGATGCTGATCTGGGCGTGCGATCTGATCGTCGCCGCCGACAATGCGAAGTTCAGCGACGTGGTCGCGGTACGACTGGGTATGCCGGGCGTCGAATACTACGCTCATCCTTGGGAATTCGGTCCGCGCAAGGCCAAAGAGCTGCTGTTGACCGGTGACGCGGTGGACGCCGACGAAGCCTACCGGCTGGGCATGGTGTCCAAGGTCTTTCCGCTCGACGAGCTGGATGCCAAGACCCTGGAATTCGCGCGGCGCGTCGCCGAGCGGCCAACCATGGCGGCACTGCTGATCAAGGACTCGGTCAACGCCGCCTCCGACGCGATGGGATACACCGAGGCGTTGCGGCACGCGTTCCATGTTCACCAGTTGGGGCACGCGCACTGGGCGGCTCACAACGAGAACAGGTTCCCCGTCGGCCTGCCGCCCGATGTGGAGGACTGGCGGAACGCGAAGCCCACCAAGCTGGCCAGCCGCGATACGCCCTGACCGGAATCGCGTCAGCCCAGGGGACCGTATGCAGGGCTACGTCCGCATGGTTCTATACCTAGAACCCGTTTCAGTTTAAGAGGGGCTCTCGTGCAGCTTTCTTTCGAAGACCGGACGTACTTGGTCACCGGCGGCGGCAGCGGAATCGGCAAGGGCGTGGCTGCCGGGCTGGTCGCGGCCGGGGCCTCAGTCATGATCATCGGGCGCAATCCCGACCGGCTGGCGGCCGCCGTCAAAGAGATCGAAGTGCTCGAGGTCAACGGCGGCTCGATTCGCTATGAGCCCGCCGACATCACCAACGAGGAGGAGGCCGCCCGTGCGGTGGACGCCGCGACGGCGTGGCACGGCCGGCTACATGGTGCGGTGCATTGCGCGGGCGGGTCGGAGACCATCGGTCCGATCACCCAGATCGACTCAGCGGCGTGGCGACGCACGGTCGACCTCAACGTCAACGGCACCATGTACGTGCTCAAGCACGCCGCGCGTGAGTTGGTGCGCGGCGGCGGCGGTTCCTTCATCGGGATCTCGTCGATCGCGGCCAGCAACACCCACCGCTGGTTCGGCGCCTACGGGGTCAGCAAGTCGGCCGTCGACCACATGATGATGCTGGCCGCCGACGAACTGGGCCCGTCGTGGGTGCGGGTCAACAGCATCCGGCCGGGCCTGATTCGGACAGATCTGGTTGCGCCGGTGATCGATTCGCCTGAGCTGAGCGCGGACTACGCGCTCTGCACGCCGCTGCCGCGGCCCGGTGAGGTCGAGGACATCGCCCACCTGGCGATGTTTCTGCTCAGCGATGCGGCCAGCTATGTCACTGGGCAGGTGATCAACGTCGACGG
>JBEKNM010000004.1:0-25441 GCA_049522835.1 Mycobacterium sp. | reverse complement strand
GGCCGACATCGTCCAGACGAAGCGCAGGTAGGTGCTGGTGTAGCTTTCCAGCGATTTGCGGATCGCGGCGCCGGTGCGCTCGGTCAGCTGCAGCTCGGCGTAACGCTTGCCCGCCGTCATGAACAGCGATCCGAATGCCGCGGTGAGCAGAAACCACTGGGATAGCGGGATGTCGGTCGCCACACCTCCGGCGATGGCCCGAATCAGGTACGCCGACGACACGATGCAGATGTCGAGCACCGCTTGGTGTTTGAGGCCAAAGCAATACCCCAGCTGAATGCCGAGATAGACGGCTATCACCAGCGCCAGGTTTGGCGTCAGCAGCCAGGCAATGGCCAGCGAGGCCACACCCAGCACCGGCGCCAGGGTGTAGGCCAGCCACTCGGGCACCGCACCGGCTGCGATCGGCCGGAACCGCTTGGTGGGGTGCTCCCGGTCGGCCTCGACGTCGCGAACGTCGTTGATCAGGTATATCGACGAGGCCGCCAGGCTGAAGGCCACGAACGCCACAGACGCTTCGGTGAGCACCTTGGCGTAGTCGTAGCGGACAGCTCCGCCCAACGCGGCCAGCGGCGCGGCCAGCACCAGCACGTTCTTCACCCACTGCCGCGGGCGCATCGCCTTGATCACCCCGGTGATCAGGTTGGCCGGGGGTCCGATCACGAGGTCTTGACTGTCTTTGCTCACCTGCGCCACACCTCCCGCGTTCGGACGGCGATCCCCGCGACGGCGGCGCCGAGACCGATGCCGAATGCCACGTCGCTGGGATAGTGCACCCCCAGCAGTATCCGCGATACAGCCATCGGCGGAACGAGCAACACGGGCAGTGGCGACCCTTTCAGTCGTTTGGAATCCACAGCTCGGCCGATCAGGATCGCCGCGGCCGTGGTGGAAGTGGCATGCGCCGACGGAAAGCTCAGCTGGCTGGGTGTGCCGACATTGACTGCAACGGCCGGGTGATGCGGACGTTTACGCCGTACCAGCCGCTTGACCAGCACAGCGGCCGCGTGTGCGACGAACGCTCCGGCTCCGGCTAACAGCCAATCCGGGCGACGCCTTGGCATCAGGACCGCGCCGAGCACCGACGTGGCAACCCAGCCGATGCTGTGCTCCCCGAAATACGACAGCCCTCGTGCCACCGCCAGCAGACCGGGGCGGTCAGCCAGCGCCGACTGAACGGCCACGATCGCGGCAACTTCGCCGCGTGGCGCCTGTGATGGCGGAGCTTCAGGCATGCTCGGGCTTCTTTTGGGTGGGGGGGCTGGTGGGGGGGCCTGCTGCCGGCTGGGGGCACCGCCCGCTTGCGGGGGACAACGCCGTCTCCCACTTTTGCTTGCTGGACAGCACAGGCAACGCGTCCCGGTACAAATCGCGCATCTCGTCGAACCTGCTGGCCAGCTGACGCTGACGGCGCAGCGATTTAACCAGCAGCGTGAACATCTTGCGCCGATCCCGCTGCCGGTAGACGACGCCGCACCCGTCGGCCGTCGTAACGGTTGCGCCGTCGACCGTGCACAGCCGGAACCAGCGCGCGTCCTGGGTCGGCACATTGAACTCCGGCCGCTGGTGGCATTCGGGGTCAGCCTTGGTCAGGTTGTGCAATATCCCGCGGACCAGCCGGTAACCGACGGACAGCGGGTTCACCGGCGGCGTCATCGCCTTGCTTTGGTACAACGGTGGCGGCAGTTCGCTGGCCGCCGGCAGGACGACCGCGTCCGGATATTCCTTACGTATGCGGTGCACTTCCGGCAGCGCCGATTCCAGAATCGAGAAGATGTGCTCCGGGCCGGCAAGGAAGTCGTCGATGGCCCTGTTCTGGATCGCAACAGTCGAATATTCAAGGCAGGCAAGGTGTTTCAGCGTCGCCTTCAGATGGCTGCGGACCAAGCCGGTGACGTCACCGTCCCAGTGCATAGCCGCCACCACCAGCCGGTTGCGCAGATGGAAGTAGGCCTGCCAGTCGATGGCGTCGTCTTTGTCGCTCCAGGCCATGTGCCAGATCGCTGCGCCGGGCAACGTGACCGTCGGGTACCCGTGCTCGGCGGCGCGCAGGCCGTAATCCGCGTCGTCCCATTTGATGAACAGCGGCAGTGGCTGTCCCAGCTCTTCGGCGACCTGCCGCGGGATCATGCACGTCCACCAGCCGTTGTAGTTGACATCGATGCGGCGGTGCAAGAGCTTGCTTCGTTTGTTGTTGTCGTTCAACGGATATTCGGCGAAGTCATGGTCGTACTCGGTGTGCGGCGCGGCCGTCCACATGAAGTTCGACTCGTTGACGACTTCGCCCATGATGTGCAGGTGCGACGGCTCCTGCAGGTTGAGCATCTGGCCGCCGACCAGCATCGGACTCTTGGCGAAGCGATGCATCGCCAACACCCGCAGAATCGAGTCCGGCTCGATGCGGATGTCGTCGTCCATGAACAAAATCTGTTGACAATCGGTGTTTTTCAGAGCCTCGTACATCACTCGGCTGTAGCCGCCGGAACCGCCCAGGTTGGGCTGGTCGTGAATGGAGAGTCGGTTGCCCAGCCGGGCAGCCGCGGCGGGGAAGTCCGGATGATCACGTACCTTGCGGACGCCCTGGTCTGGCACGATCACCGCGCCGATCACCTCGTCTACCAACGGGTCTGCGGTGAGTTCGGCGAGCGCGTTGGCGCAGTCCGCGGGGCGGTTGAACGTGGGTATGCCGACTGCGATGTTGGCCCGGACCGGAGCGGGTTCAGTCGCGTACCAGCCGCCGTTAAGCAGGGTGACCGCAGTGTCGGTGGTGATGTCGAACCAGATCCAGCCGCCGTCCTCGAACGGCCCCAGGCCCACCTCGACCTCGACCACTTGGGGCTGATCTCTTGGCTCATCTGGCCTGCCGGCGAACTGGCAGCCCTCGATGAAGATGCGCGCACCGGTGGCCTTGGTCCGGTAGACGTCGACGCGCCCGGCGCCGGTCACCTCCACGCGCAGCACCACCGATTTGCAGATCGTCCAGCGACGCCAGTAGCTGGCCGGGAACGCATTGAAATAGGTGGCGAACGACACCTCGGACTCTTTACCGATCTGCAGCGAGGTGCGGCTCGTCGCATGTGCGCGCCGGGAGTTGGTGGTCGACTCCTCCAGGTACAGCTTGCGCACGTCGAGGGGCTCACCTGGACGCGGCAGGATTATTCGGGACAGCAGGCTCACCGCAGTCATGCGCGCGCGCCTTCCTCTTGGACCTCTTGGACAAGGGGGGAGCCGTCGCGCAGGTGTGGCGCGAGGATGTTGTCGTACATGTTCAGCGCGCTGGCAATGGCCATATGCATATCCAGATATTGGTAGGTGCCCAGCCGGCCGCCGAACAGTACCTTCGATGACGCGGTCTCGGACTTCGCCCTCGCTCGATAGGCGGCCAACAGGGCGCGGTCGGCCTCGGTATTGATCGGATAGTAGGGCTCATCGTCATCCTCGGCGAACCGGGAGTACTCCCGCATGATCACCGTCTTGTCGGTGGGGTAGTCGCGTTCGAGATGGAAGTGGCGGAACTCGTGGATGCGGGTATAAGGCACTTCCAGATCGTTGTAGTTCATCACCGCCGTGCCTTGAAAGTCCCCGATGGGTAACACTTCCACCTCGAAGTCCAGTGTGCGCCAGCCGAGCCGGCCTTCCGCGTAGCCGAAGTAGCGGTCGAGTGGCCCGGTGTAGACGACGGGAGCTGTCGCGGATTCTCGGCGCAAAGAGTCGCGGACGTCGAACCAGTCGGTGTTCAGTCTGACCTCGATACGGTCGTCGGCGGCCATATTCTGAAGCCACGCCGTGTAACCGTCAACCGGCAGGCCCTCGTAAGTGTCGCTGAAGTATCGGTTGTCGAAGGTGTAGCGCACCGGCAGCCGGGTGATGTTGGCCGCGGGAAGTTGCTTCGGATCGGTTTGCCACTGCTTGGCGGTGTAGCCCTTGACGAACGCCTCGTAGAGCGGCCGGCCGATCAGCGAGATCGCCTTCTCCTCGAAATTAGCGGCGTCGATCGCTGAGATTTCCGCGGCCTGCTCCGCGATGAGCCGGCGCGCTTCCTCGGGAGTGAAGTACTTGCCGAAGAACTGCGACACCAGGCCCAGTCCCATCGGGAACTGGTAGGCCTGCCCGTTGTGCATCGCGAACACCCGGTGCCGGTAGTCGGTGAAGTCGGTGAACTGACGCACGTAGTCCCAGACCCTCTTATTAGAGGTGTGGAACAGGTGGGCGCCGTACTTGTGAACCTCGATGCCGGTCTGGGGCTCGGCTTCGGAATACGCGTTGCCACCGATATGTGGGCGCTTGTCAACGACCAGCACCCGCTTCCCGAGTTGGGTAGCCGCGCGCTCGGCAATGGTCAGGCCGAAGAATCCAGAGCCGACGACGAGGAGGTCAAAACGAGCGGTCATCGGTTGCTTAGGGTATCTGACCGCGCGGGCACAACCCCATTTGGCGACTCTGGACAGTTGGGTTTCAGGCGGCGCAGGATCGCCTTCGGGTGCCTCGGATGTGAAGTAACACCCAGGGTCGCAATTGCCTCACAATTCAATATCACCACTCCAGTCACAACAACCTCACTCGTACCATCGACTTTGCGTGGTTCATGCCGAATGGACAGGCAGCACACGCCGACACAACACATAGTCCAGATTGAGGAGACTTCCGTGCCGAACCGACGCCGACGCAAGCTCTCGACAGCCATGAGCGCGGCAGCCGCCCTGGCAGTCGCGAGTCCTTGCGCATACTTCCTGGTCTACGAAGCGACCTCGGGCAGCAAGCCGCCCGAGCACCACGAATTCAAGCAAGCGGCGCTCATGACCGACCTGCCCAACGAGCTGATGGGCGCGCTGACTCAAGGACTATCGCAGTTCGGGGTCAACTTGCCGCCCGTGCCTGCCCTGAGTGGGGGCACCGGCACTGCCGGCCTGACCAGTCCGGGGTTGACGAGTCCAGGCCTGGGCACCACCCCGGGTCTGACTAGTCCGGGCCTAACCAGTCCGGGCCTGACCAGTCCCGGGCTGGCGACTGCGACACCTGGGCTCACCACACCCGGTGCCGCGCTGTCGCCGACGGCTGCGGGGGGGCTGACGAGCCCGGCATTGTCGAACCCGGGGCTGACCAGTCCAGCCGCGGGCGTTCCGGCTCTGGCCAGTCCGGCGAGTCCCATCGCCGCCCCCGGCGAGATGCCGATCACCTCGCCGACTGGATTGGACCCGGGCGCCGACGGCACGTACCCGATCATGGGTGACCCGTCGCTGGGCGGCGGAGCCGGCGGTAGTAGCGGCGGCGGCGGGCTAGTCAACGACGTGATGCAAGCCGCCAACCAGTTGGGCGCCAGTCAGGCTATCGACCTGCTCAAGGGCCTGGTGATGCCGGCGATCATGCAGGCCCAGCAGGGCGGTGCGGGCGGCCTACCGGGCGGCCTGCCCGGTGGCTTGCCGGGTGCCCCAGGTGCCCTGCCGGGTGCCGCGGGTGCCCTGCCGCATGCTGCAGGTGCTTTGCCGGGCGCCGCAGGTGCCTTGCCGGGCGCCGCAGGTGCCTTGCCGGGCGCCGCAGGTGCCTTGCCGGGCGCCGCGGGTGCTGCTGCCGCCCTACCGGGTGCTGCCGCTCCGGCCGCAGCTCTCCCGGGTTTGGCTGCTCACTAGGTCCTCGGGGAACCTGTCACCTGACGGCACCGCAGAGTCGCGCTGGATTTTCGAACCTAGCAACCCGTCCAGCAGTTAAGTCTCTGCGGTGCCGTCGAACAGGTTTTCGTGGACTTTCTGCACACATGTGCCGTGTCGCCTCATAGATAACATTAGAAACACACGTAACATCAGCTGGTGCCATCCCGTAATCGCGCGCCGACGATGCTGCTAACCGCCGTCGCGGTAACCGTCGTCGTCGTGTCGTGGGTGGTGGACTCGATACGACATGAGGCGGCCCCCGCAGTGCCGCCGGTTCCCGACACCCAGCTCTCCGAACAGCCGCTCGTCGGGCTTGGCGGCGGTGTCACGGTTCGCGAACTCACACAGAACACACCGTTTTCGTTAGTCGCGCTGACCGGTGATTTAGCCGGCACGTCGACCCGCGTGCGCGCGAAGCGGCCCGACGGCGCGTGGGGGCCCTGGTATCAGACGGAATATGAAACCGAAGCGCCCGATGCCGCACTCCCGCCGCCTGGCGAAAGATTCACTGGGTTGGCTAACCCGGGTGGAGCTATCGAAGGGCCCCGTAGCACAGATCCGGTGTTTGTCGGCAGCACGACCACTGTGCAGATCGCGGTCACCCGCCCGATCGATGCGCCAATGACCCAGCCGCCATCCGGCGCACCAGCGAGCGCTCAGCCGGGGGACGACGGTCTTGGATATAAGCCGGCCTCAAAAGAGCAGCCGTTCGGCGAGAACATCTCCGCCATCCTCATTTCCCCGCCGCAAGCGCCGGCCAAAACACATTGGACGGCGCCGTCCGGCGTCATAATGCCGGGCCAGCCGCCCAGCATTATCAGCCGCGCGGATTGGGGCGCCGACGAGTCCTTGCGGTGTGGTAAACCGCAGTACGACAACGGTGTTCGCGCCGCAGTCGTCCACCACACCGCGGGCAGCAACGACTACTTGCCGCAGGACTCGGCCGGCATCGTCAAGGCCATTTACACCTACCACAGCAAGACCCTTGGCTGGTGCGACATCGCCTACAACGCGCTGGTCGACAAATACGGCCAGGTGTTCGAGGGCAGTGCCGGGGGGCTAACGAAACCCGTTGAGGGCTTCCACACCGGCGGATTCAACCGCAACACCTGGGGCGTGGCCATGATCGGCAACTTCGACGACGTACCGCCGACGCCAATCCAGCTCCGAACGCTGGGTCAACTACTCGGCTGGCGGCTCGGTATGGACGGCGTTGACCCCAAAGGCACGGTGTCACTGGAGTCAGCGGGTAGCCACTACACCACCTTTCCAGCCGGATCCATTGCGACGCTGCCCACCATCTTCACCCATCGCGACGTCGGTAACACCGACTGCCCGGGCAACGCCGCGTACGCGCTGATGGACGAGATCCGGGACATCGCATCGCATTTCAACGATCCGCCCGAGGAGCTGATCAAGGCGCTGCAGGGAGGTGTGATCTACGAGCACTGGCAGGCGATCGGCGGCATGAACAGCGTTCTGGGCGCCCCGACCTCGCCAGAAGACAGCGGGGAGGGTGATACCCACTACGCCACTTTCGCCAAGGGCGCGATGTACTGGTCGCCCGAGACTGGCGCACAACCGGTCACCGGCGCGATCTACGACGCCTGGGCCTCGCTGAGCTACGAACGCGGTCCGCTCGGATTGCCGACCAGTGCGGAAATACAAGAGCCGCTGCAGATCACGCAGAACTTTGCGCACGGAACCTTGAACTTTGAGCGGCTCACCGGCGACGTCACCGAGGTGGTCGACGGGATCACCACGCCGCTGTCGTCGCAAGCCCCGAGCGGCCCGACGGTGCCGGCCGAACACTTCTCGCTACCAGCTCACCCGGCCACGGCTTAGAGACACCACGCGGGCGGTCCCCCACATTGCCGGCGTCGGCGGCGTTAGCCCCACCAACGTTCCAGCAACCGTCCCACCCCATCGTCGGAGTTGGAAGCGGTGACCTCGTCGGCGACGGCCAGCACATCCGGATGCGCGTTGCCCATCGCCACACCACACCCGGCCCACAACAGCATCGGCACGTCGTTGGGCATGTCGCCGAATGCCACCACCTCGTCGCTGGGGATCCCCAGCGGGCCGGCGATCTCTTCGACGCCGGTGGCCTTGCTGACGCCCAGCGGCACGATCTCCACCAGCCCATTGTTGGTGGAGTAGGTGATATCGCCCCGTGGGCCGACATGCCTGGCCAGTTCGGCGGCCATATCGGCGCTGCGGGCTCCGCTCTTGCGGATCAGCAGTTTGATCGCCGGCGCGCTGAGCAGGTCTTCCTTCGACACTTCGGTGTTGTCCGGGTTGAGCCATGCGTGCTCGTAGCCCGGCGAGCTGATGAACTGGGGAGTCGCCGTGTCATGGGCGCGATCGCCGATCCGCTCAACGGCCAGGCCCGCCCCCGGGATGGCGCGAATTGCGATCTCAGCCAACTCGCCCAGCGTGTCGACGGCCAACGTGCGGGCCGACACCACCTGGTCGGTCGCGGCGTCGTAGACGACGGCGCCGTTGGCGCACACCGCCATCGGAGCAAACCCGAGCGCTTCGACGACGGGTCGCACCCAGCGCGGTGGGCGGCCGGTTGCCACGATGAAGTGCGCACCCGCGGCGACAGCCGCCCGCACCGCGTTGCGAGTACGCGGGGTGATGGTTTCGTTTTCGTCGAACAAAGTGCCGTCAACGTCGCACGCGATGAGGGCCGGCCGTGTCGGCTTCACGGTTGACCCGGTGAGCCGGCCGGTTCCGGTCAGTGCAACCCGCTTTGGTCGCGCCCCGGTCGCGTTATGCCATCGGTCCCGTACTTCTGCACCCGCTCTTGCAATTCAGCCAACCGGATCGCTCTGGAGTCTTCCTGGTTCGGCGCGCTGCCACCCAGCCGCTGCGGCACCCAGTACTCCCCTTTGGGGTGCGGATACTCCTGCTGCACCCGGTAGAGCAACGCATTCATCGCTTCGCGAAGCGTGGCGTTGAGCTGCTCGGCGTCACCGCGCGGCGGCAGCGGCCGGCCGACGGCCACAGTTATCGGAACTTTGTTGCGGAACAACTTCTTTGGATGATCTTTGGGCCAAATCCGATGTGCACCCCAGACGATCAGCGGAATTATCGGCACCTGCGCCGCCAGCGCCATCCGCGCTGCCCCGGTCTTGAATTGCCTGAGTTCGAAACTGCGACTGATGGTGGCCTCGGGATGCATCCCAACGAGTTCGCCCTCGCGCATTAACTGCACGGCCATCGCCAAGGCGTCATGCCCCGTCCTGCGATCCACCGGAATGAGCCTGGCGTGCTTGATCACGAAGTCGACCGCCTTCGAATCGGCCATTTCGGCCTTGATCATGAAGCGCATGCGCCGGCCCCGCTCACGTACGGCGAACAACGGTGGAAGCCAGTCCAGGTAGCTGGTGTGGTTCTGGGCAAGTAGCGCACCGCCCCGCCCAGGGATGTTCTCGAGGCCGTGAAACGTGAATTTGGTGCCCTGCATCGCGACGAGCGGCGGAACGATCAACTCCCCAAACCGGTAAAACGGCTCTGCCATGGCTTTGTCCTTCCTGGTCCTTCCTAGGCCTTTCCTGTCCTTTTCTAGGCCTTTTCTAGGCCTTTCTCGAGCTTGCCCCGCCTACAGCGCCTTGCGTGACTGCCGCGGGACAGGACTAGCGGCCCGCGCCGCAGCCTCGCCGGCGTCCATCCGGGCCGCCTCGGTCAAGGTCGGCGCCCCGCCGCCAAGCCGGTGCGGCACCCAGTACGCCCCGGCCGGGTGCGGGTACCGCCGCTGCGCCTGGTGCAGCAGCGCGGTCATCGACTCGCGCAGCGCAGCATCGGTCGAGGAAATGTCCACGGTGGCATGCAGCGGCGCGCCCACCCGCACCGTGACCGGCACCTTGTTGCGGCCTAGCTGCCGGGGGTGGTCCTTGGTCCAGATCCGCTGCGTACCCCAGACAATCATCGGGACGATCGGGACGTCTGCCTCGCTAGCCATCCGCACGGCCCCCGTCTTGAACTCCTTGAGCTCGAAGCTGCGGCTGATCGTGGCCTCTGGATAGACGCCGACCAACTCCCCCTGGCGTAGTCGGTGCACGGCCACCGCATAGGCGCCGGCACCGGCACGGCGGTCGACCGGAATGGTGCGGGCGTGCTTGAGCAGAAAGTTGACCACCTTGACCTGTTGCATCTCGGCCTTGACCATGAATCTCAGCCGACGGCGCCGGCGTTGCACAGCCAATGCGGTGGCCAGGACTCCCAACCGAGTCACTATCTCGAGAGTGCGGAAGGTCCGCTCCACCATCAATCACTACTCCGGCGCCCCTGCGGCTTGGGCGCGCCGCGCGGCTCGCGCAGCTGCCTCCTCGGCGTCCAGGCGCGCCGCCTCAGCTAATGACGGAGCACCACCACCCAGCCGGTGCGGTACCCAGAACTCGCCGGCCGGATGGGGTCCGTACTGTTCTTGCGCCCGTTCCAGCAAGTGTTGCATCCGTGAATGCAGCAGGCCCTTGAGTTCGGCTGTGCCCAGCGTCGGTTCAATCGGTTCGCCCACGAGCACGGCGATCGGCACCTTCGGCCGCCACAGCTTCTTCGGGTGGCCTTTGGTCCAGATCCGCTGCGCACCCCAGACGATGTGCGGGACGATCGGCACACCCGCCTCGACTGACATCCGGGCCGCTCCCCCCTTGAACTCCTTGATTTCAAAGCTGCGGCTGATCGTCGCTTCGGGGTAGACGCCGACCAGCTCACCGTCTTTTAGATTCCTGACGGCGGATTCGTAGGACGCGGCCCCGTCTTGCCGATCCACTGAGATGTGCCGCAGGCTGCGCATGATCGGCCCGGTGATCTTGCTGTCGAACACCTCCTGCTTGGCCATGAACCGCACTTTGCGTCCAAGGCCCTGCTGGTAGGCAGGCAAACCAGCAAACGTGAAGTCGAGGTAGCCGGTGTGGTTGATAGCGATGACCGCGCCACCGGTTATCGGTAGGTTCTCGACACCCGTGACACTGATCTTCAGGCCCTGTAGGCGCCAGATCAAGCGAGCAAGCGCAATTGCCATACCGTATACCGGTTCCACAGCCCCTCAGCGTAGTGCCACCGGCTGTGAGCCGCCCGAAGTGGGGAAAAACCATTGTCGAGCCAGACCGGCTGCGCATCGAGTACCACCGGCGGCTGTGGCGGGCCTTGGATCGCACCTCAGACGACACGTCAAGCTAAGCTCGAGACGACCCGAAAAGTCCCCCGAAAGGTATTTGTGCAGGTCACGAGTGTCGGCCACGCCGGCTTTCTGATCCAGACCCGTGCTGGCAGCATTCTGTGCGACCCATGGGTGAATCCGGCCTACTTCGCATCCTGGTTCCCGTTCCCGGACAACAGCGGGCTGGACTGGCACGCTCTGGGCGACTGCGACTACCTGTATATCTCGCATCTGCACAAGGACCACTTCGACGCTAGGCACCTCAGTGCACACGTCAACAAGGACGCGGTGGTATTACTGGCCGACTATCCGGTGCCTGACCTGCGACATGAGCTGCAGAAGCTAGGGTTCCACCGGTTCTTTGAGACCAGTGATTCGGTCAAGCACCGGCTGTCTGGACCACTGGGCGACCTCGACATCATGGTCATCCCCCTGCGGGCACCTGCCGACGGCCCGATCGGCGACTCGGCCCTGGTGGTTTCCGATGGCGCGACAACGGTTTTCAACATGAACGATGCCCGGCCGGTCGACTTGGACGTGCTGACATCCGAGTTCGGGCATATCGATGTACACCTGCTGCAGTACTCCGGTGCGATCTGGTATCCGATGGTCTACGACATGCCCGCGCGCGCAAAGGAGACGTTCGGCATCCAGAAACGGCAGCGCCAGATGGACCGCGCTCGCCAGTACATCGCCCAGGTGGGCGCGACCTGGGTGGTGCCGTCGGCGGGACCGCCGTGCTTTTTGGACCCCGAGTTACGCCACCTCAACGACGACCGCGGTGATCCGGCCAACATATTCCCCGACCAAATGGTGTTCCTGAACCAGATGCGCACGCACGGGCACGAAGACGGACTGCTGATGATTCCCGGGTCGGTCGCGGACTTTACTGGTAGGACCTTGAATTCGCTGACTCATCCGCTACCCGCGGAACTGGTCGAGGCCGTCTTCACCAGCGGTAAGGCGGCGTACATCGCCGACTACGCAGACCGGATGGCGCCCGTCTTGGCCGCGGAGCGGGCGAGCTGGGCCCCCGCCGCCGGCGGGCCGCTGCTGGAGCAGCTGCGCGCGCTGTTCGAGCCGATCATGCTGCAAAGCGACGAGATCTGCGACGGCATCGGCTATCCCGTCGAACTCGTGATCGGCCCGGAAACCGTAATCCTGGACTTTCCGAAACGAGCGGTGCGCGAAAGGATTCCCGACGAAAAGGTGCGCTATGGCTTCGCCATAGCGCCGGAGCTGGTGCGTACCGTGCTGCGCGATCAAGAGCCGGACTGGGTCAACACCATCTTCTTGTCCACTCGTTTCCAGGCATGGCGGGTCGGCGGCTACAACGAATACCTGTACACCTTCTTCAAGTGCCTGACCGACGAACGGATCGCGTACGCCAACGGATGGTTCGCCGAGACCCACGATGACTCCGCGTCGGTCACACTGGACGGCTGGGAGATTCAGCGACGTTGCCCGCACCTCAAAGCCGACTTATCGAAATTTGGTGTGGTAGAGGGCAACACGCTGACCTGCAATCTGCACGGCTGGCAGTGGCGACTGGACGACGGCCGCTGCCTGACCTCACGGGGTCACCAGCTGCGGAGCTCTCAGGCATGAGCGAGACGTACCGGCAGTCTTATGATGACGGCCTGATCCAGCTGGATCGCGCGGCGATCACGTTGCGCCGCTACCACTTTCCTTCTGGCACATCGAAGGTCATCGCGCTGGACACGATCCGTGGGTACAAAGCCGAGCGGCTGGGCCTGCTCATGCAGCGGTTCCGTATCTGGGGCAGCTCAGACTTCCGCCGCTGGCTGCCGCTGGACATGCACCGGCCATTCAGGTCGACGTTGATCACCTTGGACATGCCTGGTACTTGGCCTAGCCCCGCGTTCACGCCGGCGCGCCCGGATGAGTTCACCGCGCTGCTGGACGTGCTACTGAGGCAGCTCGGCTAGAGGTCGGCCAGCGCAGTTGGCGACGCACGCTTCTGCCCGCTCGCCCGACTCATCTCAAAGAATGAGCAAAGGTGCGGCTACGCCTGCCGTCGGCGGCGCGGACATACACGGATTTCATGGCCGCAATGTAACGGGCAACGGATTCGCAGGCGACCGGATTGTTCGGGAACAACACCGTCACCGTGGTCTCCTGCTGGAACCGATTCACCCACATCGAAACTTGATGCGAAACCCTGCCTTCGTCGTAGATCCTGAAATTCAAATCAGAGTTAGCGACGGTAGAAAGGGGAGCAATGCTTGCATCCAGGAAAGACATCACGAAATTACCGGGTCGAGGCCTGCTGAGCCTGATGTCGGGAGGCGCCAACTCTAATACGCGATCAAACGGTACGGTCGCCAGGTCTATACCCGAATCTAAGCAAGTCTGCGCGGCACGGGCAGCATCATCGAAAAGCGCTGCGTTGGCAGGGACGGTAATCGGAACTAAGCCGGTGAACCAGCCCGTCGTCATGAGTTCTGTTGGCGTCCTACGGGTATCGGTGGTGGTGACTACGGAAAACATTTCAGCGCCAGTCAACTCACGTTGTGTGAGGGCAGCGCAGCCGAACACACCACCGCTGAAACGGGCACCCGCCGCGACGCAGGCGGCCTCGAATCGCTCCGACTGTCGCTCATCCATCAGCGTTTCGGTGATTAGCTTGCCGGCATAGGGCACCGATAAATCACCGAGTGGCAACGGGAAGTAAGGAAGGGTTCCGCCGTTGTTGGCGGCGAACTCGATCCACCCGCGCACCTTAGGAGAGTCCAAGGTTAACGCGGACGTGTCCTCACGCTGCCGGCTGCAGTAATCGGCATACCGGCCCACTTCCGGCAACTCGACAGGCGCGTCGCCTCCCAGCAATGCGCCGTACATCATATGGATCTCCATGAAAAGCACACCTATGATCATCGGGTCGACACAGAGATGGTCAATACTCGCATAGAATGTGAAGTGGTCGCCGCTCTGAATAACCCCGAACAAGAAGCAATCCCACTGCAGCGGTTGCGGCGAGGATATGTGGTCTCGCAAGTCCGCCGGCGACATGTCCCCGTGCTCAATCGGGACGAGTTCGATATCGGCAGGGTCGGCGATGGTATGCCGGACGATCTGTTCCGCATC
Organism: Mycobacterium sp.; assembly: GCA_049522835.1. Taxonomy (GTDB): domain Bacteria; phylum Actinomycetota; class Actinomycetes; order Mycobacteriales; family Mycobacteriaceae; genus Mycobacterium. The sequence continues at coordinate 11,518 of JBEKNM010000004.1, read as the reverse complement.
CCGGAGCTCAAACCAACTGTGGTACGTGTCGTGCCGACGAAGGTGCGCGTTGATCACATAGTTCATGGCACGGACGTCGCACCGACCGCCTAGATCCCAGGTGAAAATCATCAGGCGTGATAAATCGAGACCTCGCCCTGCGTGATCGCAATAACGTCGAAGATGTTGGGCTTGCTGATAGCTGGGTGGCACCGCACTTATCGGCGCTTGCCGGGCTTTGGCATTCGCCGCGGGTGATGCGTGCCAGCAGACGACTGAGCCTGGATCCGGCATCCAGTCGTGCAGTGTTGTTATGCCAAACACCTATCCTCCTGTACCTCCGTGCTATTCGGTTCCGAGTACAGGTCGACGCGAGAGGCCCGCCAAACGGCTGGCCGGCCTCTCAGAGCGTCGACTCTGTGGCAAAGGAGCCCCGACAGCGCCCGCGCCGCGCGCAACCTGCGGCTGGACGCTGTGACGTTACTCCACGAACAGCTCCGCTAACGACGGCAGGTTTCAACTCCCAGGAGGTCTTCAGGATAAACCGGTGCCGCGGATCAAACGTTCTAGCCTTCTCCCGGCGAAACCCAAAAAGGCGGTGGAGTACGGTTCCCCATCATGTGGGCCACCGTGCTGATGTTGGCGATCTCGGTGATCTTCGAACCGATACGGATCGGTTTAGTGGTCCTGATGCTCAACAGGCGACGCCCGCTACTGCAGCTGCTCGCATTCTTGTGCGGTGGTTTGACTATGGGCGTCGGTTCAGGTCTGGTCGTGCTTTTCATCCTTGGGGCCACTCCGTTGGCCGGACGCTTCACTGTGCCCGAGGTTCAGATCGCGACCGGGCTGATCGCCCTGCTCATCGCGGTCGTGCTGGCCGCAAACGTCTCGGCCCGCAAGCTCATCCGCCGGGCACCGGCCGACGCGGTGGTCAGAGACGTTGGTGGCGTGGTCCTGCTGGCGCCGACACCGCCGAGTGGCCTGCAGAAGCTTTATGTGCGTGCGCGACATTTTCTACAAGGCGATTCTCTGTATGTCGCAGGGGTGAGCGGCCTGGGAGCCGCGTTGCCTTCTGCCAACTGCATGGGCGCGATGGCTGCCATTCTTGCCTCCGCTGCCGCACCGGTGGCGCAGGCGCAAGCTCTTCTCACGTTCAACCTGGTGGCGTTCACAATGGCGGAGATCCCCCTGATCAGCTACCTGGCAGCGCCCCATAAGACGCGCGCGTTCATGGCTGCGCTGCAGGCGTGGCTGCGGTCTCGTAGCCACCGGGACGCCGCAGTCTTGGTGGCAGCGGGTGGTTGCTTCATGCTCGTGCTCGGGTTGAGCAGCCTCTAAGGCGGCAGTAGGTGCCCACGCTGAATGGGCCCTGTTGCTGCTCGCTCTCGCCTTGAGAGTTGTACAGTGCTTGCTGGATCCACTGGTTGTCGGCCGGCCTGATTAGGGGAGTCGTGAACAAACTGCTAAAAGGGGCCGTCGCGGCAGGAATGCTCACTTGGGCAACGGCTTTCGGCGATGGCGCCGCGTCCGCCGACACCGCGCTGATAGTGCCCGGCACCGAGCCGTCCCCCTATGGGCCGCTGAGGTCGCTGTATCACTTCAATCCCGCGATGCAGCCTCAGATCGGCGCGAACTACTACAGTCCCGACGCTACCCGGCGCGTCATTTCCTATCCGGGCAGCTTTTGGCCGGTCACAGGCGTGAATTCGCCGACTGTCGGTAGCTCTGTGGCTACGGGGGCGAACAATCTCGACGCTGCGATCCGGAGCACCAACGGGCCCATCTCCGTGGCCGGACTGTCGCAGGGAACGCTGGCGCTCGACCGCGAGCAGGCTCGGCTGGTGAATGACCCGACCGCACCGCCGCCGGGTCAGCTCACGTTCGTCAAAGCCGGTGACCCCAACAATCTTCTCTGGAGAGTGTTCAAACCCGGAACCCACGTGCCTGTCATCGACTACACCGTTCCGGCTCCGGTCGAAAGCCAGTACGACACGATTAACGTCGTGGGCCAGTACGACATTTTTTCTGACCCGCCCGACCATGTGGGGAACCTGCTCGCTGACCTGAATGCGATTACCGCAGGCGGATATTACGGCCACAGCGCCACGGCGTTCTCGGACCCGGCTCGCGTTGCGCCCTGGGACATCACGACGACAACTGACAGCTTGGGTGCCACCACGACGACGTACTTCATCCGGAGCGGTCAGCTACCGCTGGTACGGGCACTCGTGGACATGGCGGGCCTGCCTCCCGAGGCGGCGGGGCCACTTGACGCGGTGCTGCGGCCCATGGTGGATGCGGCTTATACGCGCAACGGTCCGTCCCCGGCTTCCGGTCTGAACCCGGCGAACGTCGTCAATGCCGTCGGGGGTGTCCGCCACGTCCCTGCCATCGCCCCCGCAATCAGCATCCCCATCGAAAGCACCACCGCCGGCACCAGCGTGGTCACTACCGCGCTCACCGCCGTCACAAACGCCGTCTCCGGCGCCCACGTGGGCAAGGGCGCCATGGGCGTGCTGACAAAGGTCGGCGGTCTGCTACCCAAACACAAGTTATGACCTCAGGCGCAGCCGGCTACAGCCTCAGCCCGTCGCACAACGAGAAACCGATCAGGTCGTGTGCCGGCGCTGGTGTCTTCTCTTCGTCAGGCAAGAGCGGCTTACGCTTACTCGGGTGAGCGCGCCCGCGGTCCCGTCGTAACGGCCACCAGCCTGACGGCCGCCACCAGTTCGCCCGTCCGACTAGCACGGCGATGGCGGGCACCGTAACGGTGCGCACCAGGAAGGTATCCAACAGCAGCCCGGTCCCGAGAACGAAGGCGCCCTGAACGACATTGCTGAGGCTGGCGAATAGCAGACCGTACATCGAGGCGGCCATGATCAGACCCGCCGCGGTGATCACACCGCCGGTTGAGCCCACGGTACGGATGACCCCGGAACGCACGCCCAAAGCAGACTCGTCACGCAGCCGGGAGATGAGCAGCATATTGTAATCGGCACCCACCGCAACCAATACGACGAAGGTTAATCCGGGAACGCTCCAATGCAACTCCTGGCCGAGTATGAATTGAAATACGATGACGCCGATACCCAGCGCCGACAAATATGAAACGATCACCGAACCAATCAGGTAGAGCGGCGCAACGATCGCACGCAGCAACAAGATCAAAATCAGCAGCACAACGCAGATGGTCATGACGATGACCAATCGGACGTCATGGTCGGAGTAGTCACGCGTGTCCTTGAGGACGGCGGGTAACCCCACCACCGATATGGAGGCATCGGCCAGCGTGGTATTCGGTTGAGCCCCCTGAGCGGTGGTCGTGATCGCATTGACCTGGTCCATCGCGGCGCTGTTGAACGGATTGAGGTTGGTTTGTATCAAGTACCGCATCGCGTGTCCGTTGGGTGAAACGAAGGCCGAGGCAAGTTTCTTGATCTCGTCAACGTTCAACCCGCGCAAAAGGTCCTGCGCCCCGGCCGGTATCGCCGCGGGGTTCCCCCCTTCGCCGGTGGCGTACGACAGCACCTGCGGGGGAATATAGAACCCGGCCATTGCTGGCGTGGTCGCGTTGTCCTTCATCGCCAGCAGGAATTCCGACGCCTCGCCGAGCCCGAAACCCAGATTTTTGACCTGGTCGACCAGCAACTGCACACCGTCGGCCAGTTGTCGGCTCCCGTCGGCGAGAGTATTGGCCCCCTGTTGCAGCAAGTTGACCTCGGCCCGCATGCCGCCAGGATTGCCCATCCCCAGTGAGCCCATGGCGCTGATGACGGTGCCCAGTGCCCGGCGCAACCCGGACACGGTTGACGCCAGGGTCTGCATGGCCTGCGTCGACTGCAGCTGTCGAGCCAGCTCAGATATCTTGCCGAGCGTTCCGTCGTCACGGGCGGTGACCATTCGTTGCAGTTCGGTGCGCGCACTGGCGCAGGCGGGATCGGCATTGCACATCGGGCTGGTGTCAAGTGCTGTCAGCACCGGGCGGGCCCAATCGGAGTTGTTCGCGACAAAGGCGGCGTTCGCGCCGATGGCGTCGCCGAGTCCATGCATGCTGCGGACAAGCTTTTCCGCGCCCTCGAGTTCGCTGAGTGTCCTATTGCCGCCGAATAGATTCTGCAGATATGAGAGAGCGTCGACCAGGCCGCCGGCAGTAGACATGGCCTGGTTGACCTGGTTCCGCACTTCGCCGAGCTTGCCCGCCATCAGATTGGCTCCGCCCGTCAGCTTGTCGAGATCTCCGGTGTGTCCGGCGATCTGCTTGGAGCCCTCGTCTAGCTTGTTGCCGACTTCGCCGGCCTGCCACGTAGTCCTGGCCTGCTCCAGCGACTGTCCAGTGGGCCGGGTGATACCCCTGACTACCGCGACGCCGGGCACTTGGCTCACCCGCCGTGCCATCTCCTCCAGATCGGCAAGGCCCTGCGGCGTGCGTAAGTCGTGCGGTGATTCGATGAAGAGGTACTCGGGAATGATCAAGTTGGCCGGGAAATGCCGGTCCAGGGCGGCATATCCGACGGAGCTCTCGACGGAGGCCGGCAGGGTCTTGCGCTCGTCGTAGTTGTAGTGGGCCAGGCCTGCGCAGCCGGCCAGAATAATCAGCACCAGCGCACTGGCGAGCAGGTGGGCCTTGGGTCGGCGCACAATGTGTATTCCCGAGCGCCGCCAGAAACGGCCGGTGAGCTCGCGGCGCGGCGCGATCCAACCACGGCGCCCGGCAAGCACGAGCATGGCCGGTAGCAACGTCACCGCAGCGAGGAACGCTACCGCGATCGAAATTCCCAACACTGGACCGGCAGTTCTGAGAATCCCCAATCGAGTAAAGATCATCCCGAGAAAGGTCACCGCAACGGTGGCCGCGGACGCGGTGATCACCTTGCCGGTGGATGTCAGCGCCTTCGTGACCGCTTGATCCGACTCCACGCCCTTCCGTAAATAGTCGTGATATCGGCTGATGAGAAAGACGGCGTAATCAGTTCCCGCGCCGACCATCATCCCGCTCATGAAAATAGTGGTCTGGTTGGCAATCCCCAGTCCCATGAGACCGACTGAGGCAACAACGCGCTGCGCGACCAAGACGGATGTGCCGATTGTTATCAACGGCAGCACCATGGTGACCGGATTCCGGTAAATGATCAGCAAGATGACGAACAAGAAGACCGTGATCGCCAGCTCGATCCGAATCCTGTCCCGCTGCCCGGTGAGGTTGAGATCGGCGACGGTGGCCGCAGGACCGGTCAGATCGCAAGTGAGCGTAGATCCCGCCATGGTGTGTTTGACGATATTGGCGACCCGCGCGTACGACTGTTTCGACTGCGGTGAGCCCAAGTCGCCGGGGAGGCCAAGCGGCAGGATCCACGCCTTGTGATCCTTGCTGGTCATGACATCGCGTAGGGGCGGCGACGCAAGAAAATCCTGCAGCATCACGACATCACGGGTGTCCTGCCGCAGTGTGTCGACCAGTGTGCGGTAGACGCCTTCGTCGGCTGGGCTCAGCCCCTTGGCATCAATCAGCACTACCACCATGATGCTTTCCAGCCCGGCTTCTTGAAACGCCGCGGTCATGTGTTGGTTCGTGACCATTGATGGGGCGTAGGAGGGCAGGATATCCACCGGATGCTTCTGGGAGACCTCTTCCAGCGACGGCATCGTCAGCGAAAGGACGCCTGCGAGCGCGACCCAGCAGCCGATCACCACCCATGGCCATCGCACGATAAAGCGACCTAGCCGTGGGAAGACCCCCCCAGGGATAACCCGGCCGCGAAATCGCCCGCACACCACTGCTTTATCTTCCAGCGTCAGTACGCCGGCTGCCTGGAAAGCTCAGTGACGTTACGTGCACGCTCCGCCGCCCCGCCATCGGCAATGCGGACACACGCGGATTTTATTGCTCCCAGATATTGGGTAACGGATTCGCGAGCGACCGGATTCTTCGGGAACAACACGCTCGCCGCGGTCTCATCGAACCGACCCACCATCGTACTCAGTGGATAGGTAACCCTGCCGTCGCTGTAAGCACCAACATTCAGGCCCTCGAACAATTTGCTGAGCATCGAGAGTGGACTGACTTGTGCGTCAAAGAAGTTCACCAGGGAAAAGAGGGGTTGAGGCCTGCTCAGCGAAGGCACCAATTCCACTACGCGTTCAAACGGCACCTTCGCCAGGTCCGCGCCCGAATCGAAGGAAGTCTGCGCGGTTCGGGCAACATCATTGAAAGTCGTTGCAGCGACAGGAACAGTTATCGGAATCAGGCCCGTGAACCAACCCTGCGCAGTAATGTCCGCTTGAGTGCTGCGGGTATCCTTGGGAGTAAGGCCAAAATAAGTATCGGCGCCCGTCAACTCGTGTACCGCGAGGGCGATGCAAGCGAACATGCCGCCGACGAAACGGGCGCCCGCCGCAGTGCAGGCGGATTCGAATCGCTCTGTCTGTTGCTCGTCCATCAGTGTCACGCTCAGTAGGTCGCCGTCACAGCGCACAGACTGATCACCAAGTGGCAGCAGGAATTCCGGGAAAGTTCCGTTATTGGTTTCGGCGAATTCGATCCACGCGCGTACCTCCGGGGAGTCCACGGTCAAAGCCGATGTGTACTCGCGCTGCCGCACGCAGAAATCGTCATAACTGCCGGCCGGCGACATCCCGACGGGCGGATCGCCCATTATCAGCGCGGTGTACATCGTCTGGAACTCCATGAGTCCCACACCGACGAACTGCCCGTCGGCATGAAGATGATCAATGCTGGCATAGAACGTGAAGTGGTCCGCGCTCTGAATAACCCCGAAGCTGAAGCAATCCCACTGGAGCGAATCCGGTGTAGCCACTATGTGGTCTCGCACGTCCGCGCTGGTCATCTCGCCATGCTCGGTCGGGACAAACTCAATATCGGCCGGGTCGGCGATGGTGTGCCGGACGATGTGGTCGGCATCCTGGTACTCGAACCAGCTGCGGTATGTATCGTGCCGGCGAAGGTGTGTGTTGATGACGTACGACATGGCGCGGAGATCGCAGCGACCGTACACCTCTACGGACGCAATGAGCAGCCGTGAGTGATCGAGCCCCCGGGCAGCCTGCTCGGAAAAGCTGCGAAGATGCCGGGTTTGTACATAGCTGGGAGGCACCGCACTCACCGGTGCCTCGAGGGCTTTGGCCCGCGCAGCAGGTGATGGGTGCCAAGAGACCAGTGCGCCTGGGGTCGGCTCCCATTCGTTGATTGTTGATATTTCTACTGGTCCTATCAGCACTCTTACCTCCCAGCAGGCGCGTCTTCGGGCGCTAGTTGCTCGTACAGGTGATCCGCCAAACCCCGCACGGTGGTGGTGATGTTCTTGGGGGCTAACCGTATTCCAGTCTCGGTCTCGATGCGGGTTCGCAGGTCGAGGGCGCCCAGCGAGTCAAGGCCGTACTCGGGGAGCGGACGGTCCGGATCGACAGTGCGGCGCACAATCAGGCCGATCTGCTCGGAGACCAGCTGCCGAAGCCGGGCGGGCCACTCGTCGAGCGGCAGCTCGTTCAGCTCGGCGCGGAATTTGCTTGCACCCGAACGGTTTTGCCCGGATTGGAACAATTCAAAGAACCGGCTCCGCCCCGCAGCGGCAGTCAACCACGGCAATCCTACGATCGGCGTATAGCCGGTATACGCGCGGTCGTGGCGCAACAGCGCCTCGAACGCGTAGGCGCCATCGTCGGGAGCGATGGCGGCGCCGCTGCTTTCGGCCAGGGCCGTGGCGCGACCCACCTCGGCCCACGCTCCCCACGCGATCGAGGTAGCGGCAAGGCCCTGAGCCCGCCGCCAATGGGTGAACGCGTCCAGCCAGCTGTTGGCCGCGGCGTAGGCGCCCTGGCCCGCCGAGCCCAGCAGGGCGGCCGCCGAGGAGAACGAGCAGAACCAGTCCAGCGGCTGGCTGGCCTCTACCTCATGCAAGGCCTGGTGCAGGTACCAGGCACCGTGGGCCTTGGGAGCCCAGTCGCGCGCCAGTAGCTCGTCAGTGATGTTGGCCAGGGTGGCGTCCTCGACCACGGCGGCGGCGTGCAGCACACCGCGCAACGGGAGCCCGGTGGCGGTTGCGGCCGCCACCAACCGGTCCGCCGTGCCGGGTTGGGCGATGTCGCCGCATTCCGCCACGACATCCGACCCGATCGCCCGGATCAGCTCGATTGTCTCCAGTACTCTTCGATCCGGCGCCGATCGCGAGCTGAGCACGACCCGGCCGCAGCCCGACATGGCCATCTTCTCGGCCAGGAACAGCCCTAGGCCACCCAGTCCGCCGGTGATGATGTACGAGCCATCGGCGCGGAAGGGCTTGACCTGGTCCGGCGGCATCACCGCGCTGCTGCGCCCCATCCGCGGAATGTCGAGGATGAGTTTGCCGGTGTGTTCAGCGGCGCTCATCACCCGAATAGCGGTGGCCGCCTCGGCCAGTGGGTAATGGGTGCTCTCCGGAATCGGCAGCGAGCCGTTGGCGGTCAGTCCGTACACGGTGCCGAGCAGGGCTCGGATCTCCTCGGGGTGGGTTGCGGAGAGCAACCCCAGATCGACGGCATGAAACGTCAAGTTACGACGGAACGGGAAGAGCCCCAGCCGGGTGTCCCCGTAGATGTCGCGCTTGCCGATCTCGACGAACCGTCCACGGAAGGACAGCAGTTTCAGCCCGGCCGCTAATGCGGCACCGGTCAGAGAGTTGAGCACGACGTCGACGCCATAGCCGTTGGTGTCGCGGCGGATCTGGTCGGCGAACTCGATGCTGCGCGAGTCGTAGATATGCTCAATTCCCATGTAGCGCAACAGTTCTCGACGCTCAGCGCTGCCCGCCGTGGCGAAGATCTCGGCGCCTGCGGCACGGGCTATCCCGATCGCTGCCTGCCCCACCCCGCCGGTTGCGGAGTGGATCAACACCTTGTCACCGGCCCTGATGCGGGCCAGATCCTGCAGGCCGTACCAGGCGGTGGCGTGCGCGGTGGTCACCGCGGCGGCCTGGGCGTCGGTCAGGCCCGGTGGAAGCGTCACGGCCAGGCGGGCGTCACAGGTGACGAAAGTGCTCCAACAGCCGTTGGGGGACATGCCCCCGACATGGTCACCAACCTTGTGATCGGTGACGTCGGGCCCGAGTGCTGTCACCACGCCGGCGAAATCGGTGCCCGGCTGCGGCAGGTGCCCCTCGAAGCTGGGGTATCGGCCGAAGGCGACCAGGACATCGGCGAAGTTGATGCTGGACGCGCTGACAGCGACCTCGATTTGTCCGGGACCCGGTGGAACCCGGTCGAACGCGACGAACTCCATCGATTGCAAATCACCCGGCGTGCGGATCTGCATGCGCATGCCGTCGTGCTCCTGATCCAGGACGGTGGTTTGCCGCTCTTCGGGGCGCAGCGCGGTGGGACACAAGCGCGCCGTGTACCACTCATTGTTGCGCCAGGCGGTCTCGTCCTCTTCGGAGCCGTTCAGCAGTTGACGTGCCACCTGCTCGGCGTTTGTCTGCTCGTCGACGTCGATGTGGGTGGTGCGCAGGTGCGGGTGCTCGGTGCCGATCACCCGCAGCAGGCCGCGCAGCCCGCCCTGCTCGAGGTTGACGCAGTCATCGCCCAGCACCGGCTGGGCGCTCCTGGTCACGACATACAGCCGGGGCGGCTGGCCGGCGATGTCTGGCAGTTCCCGGGCGATGCGCACCACATCCTGAACGTAACCACCGCCGAGAACAGCGCAGTCGGCATCCGCTTCGCCGTTCTTGGGTCCGGTGAGCACGACCACATCGGTAAATTCGCCGGCATCGAGCTGGCCGCGCAACTCCGCGGCAGCGGCAATATCGTCGGCATGCTGCGGCCAACACATAGTCGTGCATTCAGCGTTGTGCAGCTTCAACGCATCCGTCAACTCGGTGGCCGCGACATCCGCCGTGGTACAGGGGCTGATCAGCAGCCACGTTCCGGCGTCGACATAGTCCCCGTCGGGCAGCTCTCGCTGTTGCCATTCGATGGTCAGCAGCCGCTCGCTCAGCACCCGATTGCGGGTTTCGTTCTCGGAGACCTCGGTGCCGATTTGCAATCCGCGCACGGCCATCAGGACCGTCCCGTGCTCGTCCAAGATGTCAAGGTCGGCTTCCACCCCGGCCGCAGCGGCGTTGGTCACCCTTGCATAGCAGTAGTGGGCGGTGCGGGCAGAAGCGTAGGCACGGACCCGGCGCACGCCCAACGGCAGCCGCAGACCGCCGCGCCCTACGTTCCGGATTTCGGGATGCGCCCCGATCGACTGGAAACAGGCATCCAGCAGGGCGGGGTGAATCCCATAGGCGCTTTGTTGTGAACGAATCGAACCAGGCAGCGCGACTTCGGCGAGTACCGTGTCGACCGTCCCGTCCGCGACGTGTACTGCGGCCAGGCCGGTGAAGGCGGGACCATAATGCACACCGTGCTGGTCGAAACCCTGCCGCATCTCGTCTCCGTCGACGCGGCACGAGTGGGCGGCCAACAAGGCGGGTATGTCATAAGCGGGTGGCTGGTCCTCGTGGTCCTCGTCCTGTCGCGTGCACAGGACCGCCGAGGCCCACCGAAGGTGTCCAACACCCTCCTGGAGGGCCTCCACTGCGAATTCGACGACGCCCGGCGATGTCACCGATGCGACGGCGGATACCGGGGTCTCGTCGTCCAGCAACAGCATTGCTTCGAAACGGATATCGCGGACTTCCGAACCCTCGCCTAAGACAGTGCGGGCCGCGGCCAACGCCATCTCGCAATAGGCGGCCCCTGGAAGCGCGGCCACATTGTGTATCTGGTGATCGCCCAACCAAGGCAGCGCCGCAGTGCCGACCTCAGCCTGCCAGGCGTGGCGCTCGGGCTCCTCCGGCAGTCGCACATGCGAGCCCAACAGCGGATGCACGGTAACGCTGAAGCCACCCTGCGTCCGATTTTCCACACCATCGCGGTTGTGGTACAGGTAACGATGTGTCCAGGCCGGCAGCGGCGCGTCAAGCAGGCGCCCAGCGGGATAGAGCACCGAGAAGTCCAATGCGGCGCCCGCACTGTGCAAATCCGTGAGCAGGCCGCGGAGTCCGTGCGGCAGCGGCTGCTCGCGCCGCATGCCGGCCAATGCGGTCACGGGCATGCCGATGCTGCCGGCGGTCTGCTCGACGGCGTGGGTCAGCAGCGGGTGTGGTGAAAGCTCGGCGAAGACTCGATACCCGTCGTCGAGCGCAGCCCGCACCGCCGCAGAGAACCGCACCGTGTGACGCAGATTGTCCGCCCAGTAACGGGCATCGCACGGAGGCCGTTCGCGCGGGTCGAACAGGGTCGCCGAATAGTAGGGAACCTCCGGTTGCATCGGGTTGAGGTCGGCCAGCACCTCGGACAACTCAGCAAGGATCGGGTCGACCTGCGGAGAATGTGATGCCACGTCGACGGCCACTTCCCGTGCCATCACTTCCCGCTGCTCCCACCCGGCGACCAGCTTGCGAACCGACTCGGTGGCGCCGGCGACCACCGTCGACTGCGGAGAGGTCACCACGGCAACCACGACGTCGTCGACGCCGAGGGCCGTCAGTTCCGATTGCACACT
>JBEKNM010000003.1:0-26606 GCA_049522835.1 Mycobacterium sp. | reverse complement strand
CACGACGCATGCGACGACATACACCAGGACCACGAACACCGCCGCCGTCTTGTCGCTCGCGTGATACCACCAATAGAACAAACTCAGCCCGACCTCGGCTGCGGCGAACCACACGCCAAGGATCACCAAAACTAGCTTCCACCAGTTCAGGTGCTGGTACCGACCGGGAAGCGTGACCGAGTGCACCGGCGCTGTAGCCGACTCGGTAGCCGACACGGCGGCCGAACCCTGCTCGGCAGTGGCCTCTGGCGAAGGTGTCTCAGGTCGTTCCTTCAGCTCCGACGACGGGTTCCCCGACTTGTCCGGCTCGCTGACGCGGGGCAGCAACGACGGCTGCGAGCCGGTGTCGTCGAAGTTCGGGACGAATGAGTGGGTACCGGTGTCGAACTCCGGCACGAATGGCTCAGTCCCCGGGTTCGACCGGGGATCATCGTCAGCCACCGGACGCCACCCGCAGAGCAACGAGCACGCCGAACCAACCCGGTGCCAATGCGAGGATGAACGCACCGACCATCGTGACCCATCGGCGCCCGGAAAGCAGGATCGTCAGCAGCCCGATCACGCTGGGAATCCCGACCACCAGCGCGATGGCTACGTCCGGCCGAATCCGCGCATGCACCGCCCCGGCGAAGGCCACGCCCGCCAGCAGTCCGACCGCGCTGCCGATCAGCATGGCGCTGGCCAGCAGCCACGGACGCGGGAGGGGGATCACGCTGACGACCTTACTGCGGTTGCCGACTCCCAGGGCGGCACGTTTCCGGCGCGGCTGCTTTAGCGCAGGCTTTGTCCAAGGCAATGATTTCGCCGCGTACCAACGGGCGTTCGCCGCGCTCGTAAGCTGCGCCGGTGATCACCGGGATCGCCTGTAGCAGGGCTTTTTCGGCGTCGGTGAAGACTCGGCCGCGACTGAGGAAGCGCACGCCCTCCGGGGCTTCCAGGCTGAACCCGCCGCCGCGGCCGGGCACCACGTCGATGACCAACTGGGTGTGCTTCCAAGTCTGGTACTGCCGACCGGAGATCCATACCGGCACGCCGTCGTCGCCGTTTTGTTCGTCCGGCCGCGCGCCGACATCGAGTAGGCCGAGCAAGACGTCACGGTCACCGATGAGGAAGTCTCCCCGCGGGTAGCACATCGGCGACGAACCGTCGCAACAGCCGCCGGACTGATGGAACATCAACGGACCGTGACGGTCCTGCAGTCGAGCCAGCATCTCGGCGGCCGCGGGGGTGATGACGACCCCAGGAGGAGGTTCCGGAGGAGCGCTGTTGGGCGCATTCATCAGAACAACCCGACCGCCTTGTCAGCGTAGGACACCAACAGGTTTTTGGTCTGCTGGTAGTGGTCGAGCGCCATCTTGTGGGTTTCCCGGCCGAAGCCGGACTGTTTGTAGCCGCCGAACGCCGCGTGCGGCGGATACGCGTGGTAGCAGTTGACCCACACCCGGCCTGCCTTGATCTCGCGGCCGGCCCGGTAGGCGGTGTTGCCGTCGCGGCTCCATACGCCGGCACCCAGTCCGTAAAGGGTGTCGTTGGCGATGCCCATCGCGTCGTCGTAGTCGGTGAACGACGCCACCGCGACCACCGGCCCGAAGATCTCCTCCTGGAAGATCCGCATCTTGTTGTTCCCGCTGAAGATCGTCGGCTGCATGTAGTAGCCGCCGGCCAGGTCACCACCCAGCTCGGTGCGCTCGCCGCCGGTGACCAGCTTGGCGCCCTCGCCCTTGCCGATTTCGATGTAGGACAAGATCTTTTCGAGCTGGTCGTTGGAGGCCTGGGAACCCAGCATGGTCGTGATGTCGAGCGGATCGCCCTGCCGTACCGCCTTGGTGCGGATCGCCGCCAGTTCCAGGAACTCGTCGTGAATGTCGGATTGAATCAGGCTGCGCGACGGGCACGTACACACCTCGCCCTGGTTGAGGGCGAACATGGTGAAACCCTCCAGGGCCTTGTCCTGGAAGTCGTCGTTCGCGGCCATCACGTCGGAGAAGAAGACGTTGGGGCTCTTGCCGCCGAGTTCCAGGGTGACCGGGATCAAGTTCTGCGAGGCGTACTGCATGATCAGTCGACCGGTCGTGGTCTCCCCGGTGAACGAGACCTTCGCGATCCGGTCGCTGGACGCCAGCGGCTTGCCCGCCTCGACGCCGAACCCGCTGACGATGTTGACCACCCCAGCCGGCAGCAGGTCGCCGATCAGTGACATCAGGAACAGGATCGAGGCCGGCGTCTGCTCGGCGGGTTTGAGCACCACCGTGTTGCCGGCGGCCAGCGCGGGCGCCAGCTTCCAGGCGCCCATCAGGATCGGGAAGTTCCACGGAATGATCTGTCCCACCACTCCGAGCGGCTCGTGGAAGTGGTAGGCGACGGTGTCCTCATCGATCTGCGACAACGAGCCCTCCTGGGCGCGGATCGCCGCGGCGAAATACCGGAAATGATCAGCCGCCAGCGGGATGTCGGCGGCCAGCGCCTCGCGGATCGGTTTGCCGTTGTCCCAGACCTCGGCGACCGCAAGCTTGTCCTTGTTCGCCTCGATGCGGTCGGCGATCTTGTTCAGGATCGCCGCGCGCTGCGCGGGAGGGGTCTTGCCCCATGCGGGGGCCGCCGCGTGCGCGGCGTCGAGCGCCTTTTCGACGTCGGCCTCATCCGAGCGCGCCACCTCGCAGAACGTTTGGCCGGTCACCGGCGTCGGGTTCTCGAAGTAGAGACCCTTGGCGGGCGCGACCCACTCGCCCCCGATGAAGTTGTCGTATCGGGACTCGTAGGACATCAACGCCCCAGTGGAGCCTGGACGTGCGAAAACGGTCATCTGCTCGGCCCTTCTCATTCGACCTGATGTAATACAACTCACACTACCGCCGGGGCCACAATGGCTCCATGACATCTGAAGCCACCGCTGGGTCCGACGACCGCCACGACCCGTACCTCTGGCTCGAGGACGTCACCGGCGAAGAGGCGCTGGATTGGGTGCGCGCGCGCAACGAACCGACAACGACTCAGTTCTGCGATGCGGTGTTCGAGCGGATGCGCACCGAGGCGCTCGAGGTGCTCGACACCGATGCCCGAATCCCCTATGTGGTGCGCCGCGGCGAGTACCTCTACAACTTCTGGCGCGACGCCACCAACCCGCGGGGGCTGTGGCGTCGCACCACCTTGGACAGCTACCGCACCGACTCCCCCGAATGGGAGGTGCTGATCGACGTCGATGAGCTGGGCCGCGCGGACAGCGAGAAATGGGTGTGGGCCGGCGCGGGCGTCATCAGACCAGAACACACGCGCGGTCTGATCAAGCTCTCCCGAGGTGGCTCGGACGCGTCTATCGTGCGTGAATTCGACATGGTGACACGCGAATTCGTCTCCAACGGGTTCGAATTGGCGGAGGCCAAATCACAGATCGGGTGGGCCGATCCGGATTGCGTGCTGGTGGGGACCGACTTCGGCGCTGACTCGCTCACCGAATCCGGTTACCCGCGGATCGTCAAGCGGTGGCGCCGGGGCACACCTCTCACCGACGCGGAGACGATTTTCGAGGGCTCACGCACCGACATCAGCGCAGGGGGAAATGCGGATCGCACGCCAGGCTTCGAGCGGACCTTTGTGGGCCGCTCTCTCGACTTCTGGAACGAAGAGGTCTATGAAATTCGGGGCTCGGAGCTGATCCGCGTCGACGCACCCACCGACGCAAGTGTGTCAATTCACCGAGAATGGCTGCTGATCGAGCTGCGCACCGATTGGCCCATCGGCACCACCACCTACACCGCGGGCTCGCTGCTGGCTGCCAACTACGACGAATTCCTCGCCGGCACAGCAGAACTGCGAGTGGTCTTCGAGCCCGACGAGCACACCGCGCTGTACCAGTACTCGTGGACTCGGGACCGGCTGCTGGTCGTCACGCTGGCAGATGTGGCCAGCAGAGTAGAAATCGCCACACCGGGCAGTTGGCGGCGCGAACCCGTGTCGGATATTCCAGCCGCGACCAACACCGTCGTCGTCGCCGCCGACGACACCGGCGACGAGTTCTTCCTCGACTCCAGCGGGTTCGACACGCCGTCGCGGCTGCTGCGCGGTACCGACGGCGGACGACTGCAGCAGATCAAATCCGCGCCGGCGTTCTTCGACGCCGAAAATATCACTGTGACACAGTATTTCGTGGAATCCGACGATGGCACGTCGATCCCGTACTTCGTGGTACGGCCCGACAATCCGGTCGGACCCGGGCCGACATTGCTGAGCGGCTACGGCGGGTTCGAGACGTCCAGGACACCCGGGTACGACGGCGTGCTGGGCCGGCTATGGCTGGCCCGCGGCGGCACCTACGTGGTGGCCAACATCCGCGGCGGCGGCGAGTACGGTCCCAGCTGGCACACCCAGGCGATCCGCGAGGGCCGGCACAAGGTAGCCGAAGACTTTGCGGCGGTGGCCACCGATTTGGTGAACCGCGGCATCACCACCGCCGAGCAACTCGGCGCGCGCGGCGGCAGCAACGGCGGACTACTGATGGGCATCATGCTGACCAAATACCCGGAGAAATTCGGCGCCTTGGTCTGCGACGTGCCGCTGCTGGACATGAGGCGGTACCACCTGCTGCTGGCCGGCGCGTCCTGGGTGGCCGAGTACGGCGATCCGGACAACCCGAGCGATTGGCAGTTCATCTCCGAATATTCGCCCTACCAGAATATTTCGGCGACCCGGAAGTACCCACCAGTGCTGTTCACCACGTCCACCCGCGACGACCGGGTGCATCCCGGACACGCCCGCAAAATGGTGGCGGCGCTTGAAGCCGCGGGTCATCGGATCTGGTACTACGAGAACATCGAGGGCGGGCACGCCGGTGCGGCAGACAACGAACAGTTTGCGTTCAAGTCAGCGCTGAGCTACTCATTCCTGCACAGGATGTTGGCGTCGCCGGAGTGACCCGGCGCAGCCGTAAAATCAGCCGTGCGTCTCGGGAGCCCGATCCACCCGACGATGAACACTGGCTCACCCGGCGTTCCGACGGCGCTCCCCGACCTGAGCTACCAGGAAATGGGATGAAAATGATCGCCGCACAGCGGACCGCGAAGAAAATTCGGACGCGCTTCTCGGCAGTACGCCAACCACTTTCGCAGATATCGTGCATCATGTGCCCGGAGGCCAGAAACCGAGGCCAAGCCGAGATGCTCGCAGGCCACCTCGGTCGAGGCGACAGCATTCTTGACGTCGGCTGCGGGACCGGGTATCTCGCCGACCATTTGCGGGAAATGCATGGTGTCGAGCCGACGGGTGTGGACATCCGGGATGCCCGCGTGGCGCCGATCGCCTTTCGCAGCTTCGAAGGCACATCAATTCCGTTCCCGGACAGATCTTTTGACCACGTTGTACTCAGTTTTGTCCTGCATCACGCCGATGACCCGCTGGCGCTGATTCAGGAATGTCGACGAGTCGCTCGGCGCAGGGTGATCGTATTCGAAGAGCTGCCGTACAGCCGCCCAGGCAAGGCGCTGCTTGCCTTCCACGTTGCACTTTTTGCCCGCTATTACTCAACCGGAAGGCTCAGCAGCGCTGAGTATCACGGTGCGCTGGCGTGGCTTGATCGCCGGGCTGCCGCGGTGACACGAGTTGCTTTGCCGCCTCATTGGCTTAACTACCTTTACCTGCGCATTTTGCTTATTTACACACTGGATGACTGAGCTTTCGCCGTGCCGCTCAGCTGTGGGTTGACCGCTTCGGCAGAAATGACTTCGCTTCTGCTATGTCAACTGCTCACTTCGAGACGCTCCTATACAACACGGCCGGTCCGGTAGCAACCATCACGTTGAATCGGCCAGACCAGCTCAACACCATCGTTCCGCCCATGCCCGACGAGATCGAGGCCGCCATCGGCCTGGCCGAGCGGGATTCGGAGATCAAGGTCATCGTGTTGCGTGGCGCCGGCCGCGCCTTCTCCGGCGGCTACGACTTCGGCGGCGGCTTCCAGCACTGGGACGAATACATGAAGACCGACGGGCAGTGGGATCCGGGCAAGGATTTCGCGATGGTCACGGCCCGCGAAACGGGACCGCATCAGAAGTTCATGGCAATCTGGCGGGCCACCAAACCGGTAATCGCCCAGGTGCACGGCTGGTGCGTCGGCGCAGGCAGCGACTACGCGCTCTGCGCCGACCTCGTGATCGCCAGCAACGACGCCGTGATCGGCACCCCGTACAGCCGGATGTGGGGGGCCTACCTGACCGGGATGTGGCTGTACCGGCTGAGCCTGTCCAAGGTCAAGTGGCACTCCCTGACGGGCCGGCCGCTGACCGGCGTCCAAGCCGCCGAAGTCGAACTGATCAACGAGGCAGTTCCGTTCGAGCGCCTGGAAGCGCGCGTCGCCGAGATCGCCGCCGAGCTGGCGACAATCCCGTTGTCTCAGTTGCGGGCGCAGAAGCTGATTGTCAACCAGGCCTACGAGAACATGGGCCTGGCGTCCACCCAGATGCTGGGCGGCATTCTCGACGGGCTGATGCGCAACACCCCTGATGCACTCGACTTCATCAAGACCGCCGAGGATCAGGGTGTCCGGGCCGCGGTGGAACGCCGCGACGGTCCTTTCGGCGACTACAGCCAGGCTCCGCCGGAGCTGCGGCCTGATCCTACTCACGTAATCGTCCCTGATCGGGATGGATAGTGAGATGGGCTACGAATTTGGACCCACCCGCCTGTGCGGGTCTCGAAAGTGTTACGGTGGTAACTATGTCTCGGCTGACTCCCAGCCTGCGTGCAGGCGCTGTTTTTCTCGCTCTAAGTATTGCCGCTGTGACCTTCCCGAAGACCGCGGTGGCCGATTCCACTGATGACTTCCCGATTCCTCGCCGGCAGATCGCGACCACCTGCGACGCTGAACAGTATTTGGCGGCCGCCAGGGATACCAGCCCGATCTATTACCAGCGGTACATGATCGACTTCCACAACAGGCCGCCGGACATCCAGCAGGGCACGATCGACCGTATCCACTGGTTCTACTCGTTGAACGCCGCCGACCGCAGGCAGTACTCCGAGGACACCGCGACGAACGTCTATTACGAGCAGATGGCGACGCATTGGGGAAACTGGGCAAAGATCTTCTTCAATAACAAGGGTGTCGTCGCCAAGGCCACCGAGGTCTGCAACGGATACCCTGCCGGCGACATGTCGGTCTGGAACTGGACCGCCTGACGGCGAATTCGTCGCCTGGACCCTTATTCCACGAGACCGACTAATCCCTTGCCAGGAACTGGTGCAGTTTCTCGACCGCCTGATCGATGGTGAAGCTGGCCGGCGGGTGTCGGGGCGGAAACTCCTTGAACGTGTCGAGGAATTCGGTCGACATCGCGATCGCGTACAACACGAAGTAGTCGTGGTGCAGGAACCAGTCGTAGTAGGTGTTCGAGGTGATATCGGCGTACTCGAAGGGATCGGTACGCAGATTGAACAGCTTCGGTAGCCGTAGCGGGGTGAACGGTTCGGCCCAGATCCGAAGCGTGCCCGCGCAGCGCTGCTCGGCGAACACGATCTTCCAGTTCTCGAACCGAAGTGCCACCAGGTCGCCGTCGTCGGAGAAGTAGAAGAAGCCGCGCCGCGGGCTGGTCTCGACCTCACCGGTCAGATATGGCAGCAGGTTGAAGCCGTCGATGTGGACCCTGAACTGCTTTTCCTCGCCCTGCAGCGTGATTTTGTAGCCCTTCCTCAGTTTGTCGCTGACGTCGGGGTCACCGACGGCGGTCAACAATGTGGGCAACCAGTCGTGATGCTGGATGATGTCGTTGGAGACCGAGCCGGCCTTGATCCTGGCGGGCCAGCGGATCATCTCCGGCACCCGGAACGCACCCTCCCAGTTGGTGTTCTTCTCGCTGCGGAACGGCGTGGTACCGGCGTCGGGCCAGCTGTTGCGATGCGGTCCGTTGTCGGTGGAGTAGATGACGATGGTGTCCTCGGCGATACCCAACTCGTCGAGACAATCCAGCACCTGCCCGACGTTGCGGTCATGATCGATCATGGTGTCGGGTAGGCCGATTGCCACGGCCCGGCCTGGCCCCGGCTTTCCGGCTTGGTGCGGGTGTAGAGGTGCATGTGGGTGGTGTTCATCCACGCGAAGAACGGTTTGCCGGCCTGGTGCTGGCGTTGGATGTAGTCGACGGTGAGTTCGGTGATCTCGTCGTCGATGGTTTCCATGCGCTTCTTGTTGAGCGGGCCGGTGTCCTCGATGGTCTGCTTGCCGACCGGGCCGAACTTCGGGTCGTCGGGCTCGGTAGACACCTCGCCGGTGGCCTTGCACTTGAGCACCCCGCGCGGCAGCGCCATCTGGTGCAGTCGGGGGAACCGATCAGCCTGCGGATAGTCGAATTGCTCGGGTTCCTCCTCGGCGTTGAGGTGATAGAGGTTGCCGAAGAACTCGTCGAACCCGTGCACCGTCGGCAGGTATTTGTTCAGGTCGCCGAAGTGGTTCTTGCCGAACTGGCCGGTGGCGTAACCCAACGGCTTGAGCAGTTCGGCGATCGTCGGATCCTCGGCAGCCCAGCCGATGTCGAATCCGGGTGCGCCGACTTTGCTCATCCCGGTGCGGTACACACTCTGCCCGCTGATGAACGCAGCGCGGCCCGCCGTGCAGCTTTGCTCACCGTAGGAATCGGTGAACCGCATGCCCTCGTTGGCGATGCGGTCGACGTTCGGCGTGCGATAGCCCATCAGACCGTCGCTGTAACAACTCAGGTTGGTGATGCCGATGTCGTCGCCCCAGATCACCAGAATGTTGGGCTTACCGTTAGGCATCAATCGGATCCCTTCTCGCGTCCTACCGGGATGCTACGGATGTCCCCGATCGGACAGAAGGGACGAACTCAGTAGTGAGGCGCGCTGACCGAGAGCCGATCGGTGTTCGCTGCCTCCCCATTAAGGCGAGTCGCCGTTCTTCGCGTGCTTGGCGTAATTGGGATCAACGGGAAGCATGTAGGCACGAACGGCCGTACGAGAACCGTACGGTCGAAGCATCTGGCTGGCAGGACGAGTGCGTACTTTTTGCGGCCACCAGAACCAGCGGCCCATCAGCGCAGCGACCGACGGCATCATGAACGAGCGCACGACCAGTGTGTCGAACAAAAGACCCAGACCCGATGGTGGTACCGACCTGTCCCATGACCCTCAGCGGGCTGAACACGAAAGACGCCATAGTCGCGGCGAACACCAGACCCGCAGACGTCACCACAGCGCCGGTACCGGGCCGCGGAGCGGCACTTTTCCAACGCTCGGATGAATCCGGAATTGCTGTTGGTCGAAACTGATCACGATATGCGTAATCCGGCGAATATGTTGGTACTGGACAGAATTGCCAGGTTTGTCTTTCACATCCCAGGGGTCGCCCGTGTCCAGACGATAACCAGACCTTTGGGAACGCCGATCGAGCACACGTCGATACCGTTCCAGATCAGCATGCAGAACACGACGAATGTCGAGAACAGCCAGTACATGAAGAAACGCATGGCGGACATGCTTAAGCAGGCAGAGTCGATGCAGGACACCATCGACACCATGAATCGCATGTACGCCATCATGGGAAAGTTGGCGGCACTCACTCACCACATGGACGGCCTCACGCATGAAATGCTGGATACGACGGCTACATTGCGTGACAACATCGCCAATTTCGATGACTTCTTTCACCCGCTCCGCGCCTATTTCTACTGGGAGAAGCACTGCTTCGACATCCCTGTCTGCTGGGCGTTGAGATCCATCTTCGACGCACTCGACGGTTTGGATCAGATCGTCGAAAAGTTCACCGGGCTTACGGCCCCCGTGGCCATCGCGGCGGATGCTTTGCTGCACTAAGTACCTCAGACACGCAATCCCACCTGCGCGCGGCAAGGTCTCCAACATTGGGGTCAGGCCGGGGTGGGCACTCCAAATCCGCTTCACTTCGCGCCACCGTTCTCTTCTGCTGGGTGCGATTCGGAGATCAGGCCGATACACGTGGCGGTCAGCAGTCGATTGAGTGCGGATACGAAATCGATGTTCCACTCGGGCGGGAGGACCTCGGGCTCCTTGGTATAGGCGTCGGTGAGCCGCTCGGGCGGGTTGGCGATCTGCCAGAAAGCCGCGGCCAAAGAGTACGCGGCGATCAAGATGTCAAAGGCGCCGGAACGGCCCAGCGCGGGCAACGCACGCTCGATGGCGCCCGCGAGCGCGACCGCGGCGACGGCTATGGTTCGCCTGATCTCGACGACCCTGTCGATATCCACCTCGTGCTCGAGGTGCAGGTGAAGGTTGGCGAGCAGGTCACAAAACAGCGGGTCGTCGGCCAGGCCGTTGGCCAATGTCTCGGCCACCCGCGATGGTGACGTCGGAGCCGCCTCGTCCAACTTGTCGCATACCGTGTTCGACCACCGCACCCAACCCTCAGCCGCAAGATGCAGCAGCACCTCTTTGTGGGAGGTGAAGTAGCGGCGCACCGCGGAGTAGTGGATTCCAGCGCGGCTGGCGACAGCGGTCAACGTCACTGACGCAACACCTGTCTCGAGCGCCAGCGAGCGCGCGGCTTCGACGAGCGCCGCCGCACGTTGGCGCTTGTTCTCCTCTGTGCGGGCGCGCTGGAAGGTGAGTTGCGCCACCGGCAGAGGATAACGCACATCGTGTGATTTGTATAACGCACATCGCGTGATTTGCGCGCGGGTAAATGATGCGGCACCTGCCGTTACGCACGTGATATGCGTTACACTCAAGAGCCCGAGGGGAAGGAGTCGACACTTCCGGCATAGGCTAAGCCGCGCCATGGTGTATTTAGGTAAGGCTTGGTTACGCTGTCACCCAAAGCGCCACCGGCTCGGGACGGCCGGAGCGCGGTCGCCTGCCAAGGTCGACGCGGGGACAGTCGGGCCGACGCAGCGATCTGTAGTTGAACACGTTCAAGCGGACTTCAAGCAGACGGGGCACCGTCCGCGGGGGGAAACGCCAACCGGTGAAGGGGATTCCAATCTTCAGGATTCTGTCGCGGTTTTGGATTCCGATGGTGGTCCTGGCGGTGGCCGTCGTCGGCGGATTCCTCGTGTACCGGGTCCACGGCTACTTCGGCTCCCAGAAACGGGAATCCTACGCGGACAGCAACCTGGAGAGCGCCAAACCCTTCAATCCCAAGCGGATCACTTACGAGGTCTTCGGCCCGGCTGGAACCGTCGCAGACATCAGCTATTTCGACGTGAATTCTGACCCGCAGCGAGTTGACGGGGCACAATTACCGTGGTCGTTGCATATCTCGACGACTAAACCGGCAGTGATGGGAAATCTTGTGGCGCAAGGCGATAGCGACAGCATTGGATGCCGGATCACGGTGGACGACGAGGTCAAAGCTGAGCGAGTTTCGAATGAAGTCAACGCCTATACTTTCTGCGTGGTGAAGTCCGCGTGAGCACACAATTCGCCAACGACGCCCCGCCCCACGCCCACGCCGAACGGCCGTTGATCGCCAGGGTCATCCACCGGCTGGCGGTGCCCATCATCGTGGGCTGGCTGGGAGTTGTCGTCCTCCTGAGCGTCGCCGTCCCCTCCCTGGAAGTGGTTGGGCAAGAGCGTTCGGTCTCCCTGAGCCCTAACGACGCACCGTCGTTCGAGGCGATGAAACGCATCGGCAAGGTTTTCAACGAAGGAAACTCCGACAGCGCGGCAATGATCATCGTGGAGGGTAATCAGCCCCTCGGTGACGATTCGCACAGGTATTACGACGGCCTGATTCGCAGGTTGCGAGCCGACAAGGCGCACGTGCAGAGCGTCCAGGACTTCTGGGGGGATCCACTCACGGCGTCGGGCGCGCAAAGCAACGACGGCAAGGCCGCATATGTTCAGGTGAATCTCGCCGGTAACCAGGGCGAGCCGCTGGCTAACGAATCCGTCGAAGCAGTCCGCAAGATCGCCAACAGCGCACCTGCGCCGCCCGGGGTCAAGGTATGGGTTACCGGGGCATCGGCGCTGGCTGCGGATATGCACCACGCTGGCGACAAATCCATGATGAGGATCACCTTGACCACGGTCGCCGTGGTTCTAATTATGTTGCTCCTCGTTTACCGCTCGATCATCACCGTGATTGTGCTGCTGGTCACGGTCGGAGTGGAATTGTCAACAGCGCGTGGAGTTGTCGCGCTTCTCGGGCACAGCGGTGCTATCGGGCTCACCACTTTTGCGGTCAGCCTGCTCACTTCGCTGGCTATCGCGGCCGGAACCGACTACGGGATATTTATCTTCGGGCGATATCAGGAAGCCCGGCAGGCCGGCGAGGATAAGGAAGCGGCCTTCTACACGATGTACCGCGGCACCGCCCACGTCATCCTGGGTTCCGGATTGACGATCGCGGGGGCCACCTTCTGCCTCAGCTTCGCCCGAATGCCGTACTTCCATACCCTGGGCATCCCTTGCGCGGTGGGGATGTTGGCCGCAGTCGCGGTCGCGCTCACGCTAGGGCCGGCAGTCCTGACCGTCGGCAGTCGTTTCGGCCTGTTCGACCCCAAGCGGAAGATCCAGGTTCGTGGATGGCGACGGGTAGGCACCGTGGTGGTTCGCTGGCCGCTGCCCGTTCTCGCCGCCACGTTCGCCGTCGCCCTCGTCGGCTTGCTCACGCTGCCCGGATACAAGGCCAGCTACAACGACCGGGCGTACCTACCGACATCCATCCCCGCCAATGAAGGATTCGCAGCCGCCGATCGACATTTCTCCCAGGCCCGAATGAAGCCTGAGATTTTAATGATCGAGTCGAATCATGATATGCGAAATCCAGCGGACTTTCTGGTCTTGGATAAGCTGGTCAAGGGTGTTTTCCGCGTTCCAGGAATTTCTCGGGTGCAAGCAATAACCAGGCCCGATGGAACGACGATGGACCACACCTCGATACCGTTCCAGATCAGCATGCAAAACGCCGGTCAGATGCAAACCATGAAGTATCAGCGTGATCGGATGAACGACATGCTGAAGCAGGCCGACGAGATGACCAAGACGATCATGACAATGCGCACGATGTACGCCTTGATGACAAAGCTTGTCGGTACTACGCATCGCATGGTCGGCGATACCGTACAGATGCAACAAATCACCAATGAGTTGCGCGACAACATCGCCGATTTTGACGATTTCTGGCGGCCGGTTCGCTCCTATTTCTACTGGGAGAAGCACTGTTTCGACATTCCGGTCTGCTGGTCGGTGCGGTCGATATTCAGCGCGCTGGACGGCCTGGACCAGGTCGACGAGAAACTGAACATGCTCATCGGTGACATCAAAGACCTAGATCAGCTGATGCCGCAGATGGTCGCCCAGTTCCCACCGATGATCGAGACCATGGTGAGCATGCGGACCATGATGCTGACGATGCACAGCACCATGTCGGGCATATTCGCTCAGATGGACCAGATGAGTGATAACGCGACCGCCATGGGTCATGCTTTCGACACCGCCAAGAACGACGACTCGTTCTACCTTCCGCCAGAGGTCTTCAAAAACAAGGACTTCAAGCGGGCCATGAATAACTTCCTATCGCCAGACGGACACGCAGCGCGCTTCATCATTCTGCATCGAGGAGACCCCGCCACAGCCACGGGCATCGCGAGTATTGACGCGATTCGCACGGCGGCCGAAGAGTCGCTCAAGGGAACTCCACTGGAGGACGCCAAGATCTACCTGGCCGGCACGGCGGCTGTCTTCAAGGACATCTCGGAGGGCGCTGCGTGGGATCTTTTGATCGCAGGGATCTCCTCCCTCTGCCTCATTTTCATCATCATGCTGATCCTCACACGAGCCTTTGTTGCCGCTGCCGTAATCGTAGGTACTGTTGCGCTTTCTCTGGGTGCTTCCTTTGGGCTGTCCGTGCTGGTCTGGCAGCATATTCTTGGTATCCAATTGCACTGGCTGGTGCTGGCCATGTCCGTCATCGTTCTCTTGGCAGTGGGGTCTGACTACAACCTGCTCCTGGTCTCCCGGTTCAAAGAGGAGATCCATGCCGGATTGAAGACTGGCATCATCCGTTCGATGGGCGGCACCGGCAAAGTCGTGACGAACGCGGGCCTGGTGTTCGCGTTCACGATGGCCTCGATGGCCGTCAGCGATCTGCGGGTTATCGGTCAGGTGGGCACCACCATCGGCTTGGGTCTGATGTTCGACACGTTGATCGTGCGCTCGTTCATGACGCCGTCTATCGCCGCGCTGCTGGGACGCTGGTTCTGGTGGCCGCTGCGAGTGCGTACCCGGCCTGCGAGGAAACCGGTTAAGCGGGCAAAGACCCGTGAGCCGGAACGTCCGTTGGTTTATACCGACTGACCAGAGAGCGAGCAGTCCGTCCCTGACCCCGGTCCTTACGAATTGCAGCCATGCACACAGTTGCGCTGATTGGATTCCTCGGTGGCCTGATCACCGGCATCTCGCCATGCATCCTGCCGGTGCTTCCCGTGGTGTTCTTTTCCGGTGTGGGCGGCTCTCCCGACGGCAACTCTGACAGCACCCGGGCCAGCAGCCCCGCGGCGCGGCCGTATCTGGTGATCGCGGGCCTGGTCTGCAGCTTCAGCGTGGTCACCCTGGCCGGTTCTGCCCTACTGTCTGCGCTGCATCTGCCCCAGGACGCGATCCGGTGGGCCGCCCTGGTGACGCTGACCCTGATCGGCCTCGGTTTGATCTTCCCGCCGCTGCTGCATCTGATTGAACGGCCGTTTGCCCGCATCCCGCAGCGTCAGATCGGCTTCAACAGGCTTACTAGGAGCGGTTTCGGGCTGGGCCTGACGCTGGGTGCGCTGTACGTGCCCTGCGCGGGTCCGGTGCTGGCCGCGATCGTGGTTGCCGGCGGCACCGCCTCCATCGGACTGCCCACGCTGATCCTAACCGCGACGTTCGCCATCGGCACCGCACTCCCGCTGCTGGTTTTCGCGCTGGCCGGGCGGCGCGTCTCCGAACGCGTCGCCGCGTTCCGGCGTCGCCAGCGCGCAGTCCAGATCGCCGGCGGAATCACGATGATTGTGCTGGCCGTCGCACTGGTCTTCAACCTTCCCGCGATGTTGCAGCGCGCCGTCCCGGATTACACGACAGCGATGCAGAACGGCATCGGGGCCAACGACCTCCGGCACAAGCTGCATCCGGGCAGCCAGAAAAACGGTCAACTGGCCGCCTGCGCCCAGGACTCTGCAGGCTCTGCACAGCTGCAAGAATGCGGGCCGGCGCCCGCTGTCAGCGGGATCACCCAGTGGCTCAACACCCCGGACGGCAAACCGATCGACCTGGCGTCGTTGCGCGGCAAGGTGGTCTTGATCGACTTCTGGGCATACTCGTGCATCAACTGCCAACGGGCCATCCCGCACGTCGTCGACTGGTACAACCGGTATCGCGACAGCGGATTCGTGGTCATCGGGGTGCACACACCGGAGTACGCCTTCGAACGCGTCGCCGGCAACGTCGCCAGTGGCGCCGCCGCGTTGCACATCACCTACCCCGTCGCGCTGGACAATGGCTACACCACGTGGAACAACTACCAGAACCTGTACTGGCCGGCGGAGTACCTGATCGACGCGAACGGAGCCGTCCGGCACACCAAGTTCGGCGAAGGCGACTACGACGGCACCGAAAAGCTCATCCGCCAATTGCTTGTCGATGCCAACCCCGCTGTCCGGCTACCCGCTACGACGCAGTCAGCCGACACCACTCCGCAGACCAAGCTCACACCCGAGACCTACCTGGGCATCGGCAAGGCCACGCACTACGGCGGAGACGGCGAGTATCAGGCGGGCACCGCAACGTTCGGCTACCCGGCCAAGTTGGACGCCGACCGATTCGCCCTGCTCGGCCGTTGGATCCTGGACGACCAGGGGGCCACCACCGCCAGCGACGATGCCGCCATTCGGCTCAACTACAGCGCGAAAGATGTCTACGCCGTTGTCGGCGGCACCGGCACCCTTACCGTGACCCGCGATCAGAAGACGACCACCACACCGATCAGCGGCCCTCCGACCCTGCATCAGATCGTTTCCGATGACGCCGCGCACCGCGATCAACTCGACATGCAAGTCACCAAAGGCCTGCAAGTCTTTTCGTTCACATTCGGATAACACGTCAGTAAGTTCGCTGCAGCCTGTCCGACAGGTCGACGGCTCCGAATAAGGACTGTGGGACAGTCATACGGGCGTTCGATAGCGGTTATCGGCAGTGGAGTTGCCGGCCTTACCGCCGCCTACGTCATATCCGGGCGCGACCGGGTGACCCTGTATGAAGCCGATGCGCGGCTCGGCGGCCACGCGCACACCCACGTCGTCCACGATCCAGACGGCCCAGACGGCAGTGTCGTTTCTGTCGACTCAGCGTTCCTGGTGCACAACGACCGGACGTATCCAACGTTGTGCAGATTGTTCAACGAACTCGGTGTAGCCACCCAGAGATCCGACATGTCGATGTCGGTGCGTTGCGACGACATCCGACTCGAATATGCAGGAGCCGTGGGAATCCGGGGACTGTTTGCGTGCCGGCAATCGTTGCGGCCCCGCTATCTGCGGATGCTTGCCGAGATCCCCCGGTTCCACCGCGCCGCACTGCGACTGCTGCGCGACAGCGCTGCCGAAGACAACCTGGAGACCTTGGAAGCCTTCCTCAAGCGGCACCGCTTCTCTTGCTATTTCGTCGACTATTTCATCACGCCCCTGGTGGCAGCGGTTTGGTCCTGCGCCAGCGGTGACGCCTTGCGCTATCCGGCCCGGTACCTGTTCGTCTTCCTCGAGCACCACGGCATGCTGTCGGTCTTCGGCTCACCGACATGGCGCACTGTGACCGGGGGTTCGGCCAATTACGTTCAGGCCATTGCCTCTCGGCTCGACGAGGTGTCAATCCAAACGCCGGTGCACTCGCTGCGGCGGCTGCCCGACGGCGTACTGGTGCGGGCAGGCAGCAGCGAGCCGCGGTTTTTCGACGCGGCCGTCGTCGCCGTCCACCCCGATCAGGCGCTGTTACTGCTCGATGACGCGACCCCGTGCGAACGCGCCATTCTGGGAGCAATCGCCTACACGACCAACCGTGCCCAGTTGCACACCGACGAATCGGTGCTGCCCCGCCACCGCCGCGCGCGCGCGTCGTGGAACTATCTGGCGGCACCAGGAACCGACCAGGTAGTCGTCAGCTACGACGTCAGCAGGCTGATGCGCATCAAGGGCAACCGCCGGTATCTGGTCACCCTCGGTGGCCACGACCGGGTCGATCCTAAGTCGGTGATTGCCGAAATGACCTACAGCCATCCGCTCTATACGACGGACTCTGTTGCGGCCCAAGATAAACTGGCGACACTCGACGACCATCGGGTGGCCTTCGCGGGCGCCTACCACGGCTGGGGATTCCACGAGGACGGCGCCGCATCGGGACTGCGCGCGGCCCGCCGGCTCGGCGCCGACTGGCCGGCAGTGACCCCGCGGGCGGCGGCGGTCCGGTGCTGACTCAAGTGCTGACTCCGGCGATCTATCGCACCACGATCACCCATTGCCGACAGGCTCCGGTGCACCACTCGTTCGAATATCGAAGCTACAGCTGGTATGTCGACGTCGACGACCTGCCCCGGCTGCCCTGGTGGCTGCGACCGTTCGCGCGATTCCGGGCCGCAGATCACTTTTCGAACACCAACCCGCCGCACGGCTCGCTGCGCGACCGGCTCAGCGCCTTCTTCGCCGACCGCGATCTGGCTGCCCCAGAGGGGCGCATCACCGCGCTACTGCAGCCACGCGTCTTCGGTTACGTCTTCAACCCGCTGAGCGTCTTCTGGTGCCACGACCGCGACGGCCAGCTCGAGCATGTGATCGCCGAGGTGCACAACACTTACGGCGAACGGCATGCTTACCTGTTGCCACCGGCCGACCTGCCCGTGGTGACGGCTAAGAGGTTCTATGTCTCGCCGTTCTTTCAGGTCGACGGCTACTACCTGGTGCGAGCGCCACGACCCGACAGTGAGGTGGATATCACTGTGGCGCTGCACCGTAACCAACAGCCGGCGTTCCCGGCATTCACAGCCAGCCTGCGTGGACAGCGGCGTCCGGCAACCACCAAACAAGTCGCGATCATGCAAATCGTTTCGCCGTTGGCACCGCTGGTGGTGGCCGCGCGTATCCGGATACAGGGGATCAAGTTGTGGTTACGTCGAGTTCCGGTGGTGCCGCGATGAGCCTGCAAACCGTTCAAGAGGCCGTCCGAAAGCCCTCACCGGCAATCGATTCGGGCCGCTGGCCTGCTGTCGCGAAGGTGCCGTCCGGTCCCCTCGCCTCCGCATCGGGTGTCATCGCCGAGCGGCTGTTGCAGCGTGCGGCGGCTCGCCTACCGATGCGGCTCGTCTACCCGGACGGCACGGTGATCGGGGCCGCCGACCCGACAACCCCAGCCCTGGTGGTCCACCAGCCGGACGCGTTGACGCGCCGGATCGGGCGGCACGGCCTGATCGGCTTCGGGGAATCGTATATGGCCGGTGAATGGTCGTCGACAGACCTCGCTGGGGTGCTGACGGTCCTGGCCGGCTCGGTGGCTGACCTGGTGCCAAGCTCGCTGCAGTGGCTGCGGCCGATCGCTCCGGCCTTCCGACTGCGTTGGCGGGCCCCCACCCGCGATCAAGCCAAGCGCGACATCGCCGAGCACTACGATCTGTCGAACGATCTGTTCGCCGAGTTCCTCGACGAGACCATGACGTACTCGTGTGCGCTGTTCCCTCACCTTCCGGCGGCATCGGCAGACCTGGGCACAGCTCAGCGGCGCAAGATCGATCGGCTGCTGGACTTCGCCGGAGTCCAGCGCGGCAGCCGGCTTCTCGAGATCGGCACCGGCTGGGGCGAGTTGTGCATCCGTGCGGCTACCCGCGGAGCCCACATCCGCTCGGTGACCTTGTCGGTGGAGCAGCAGCGGTTGGCGCAGCAGCGGGTTGCCGCAGCCGGGTTGTCCGACCTAGTCCAGATCGAGCTGTGCGATTACCGCGATGTGCAGGGGTGTTACGACGCCGTAGTCTCCGTCGAGATGATCGAGGCGGTCGGATACCTTTCGTGGCCAAGGTATTTCGCCTCGCTGGAACGACTGGTGCGGCCAGGAGGCCGGGTGGCGATCCAGGCGATCACCATGCCGCACGCCCGGTTGCTGGCCAGCCGCAACACTCACACCTGGATCCAGAAGTACATCTTTCCCGGCGGATTGCTGCCATCCACGCAGGCCATCACCAGTATCACCGAGCGGCACACCGCTTTACGCACAGTCGACATGACCTCGCTGCGTCCGCATTACGCCGAGACACTGCGGCTCTGGCGCGAGCGCTTCATGCAGCGGCGAGATCGGCTGGTGGACTTGGGCTTCGACAATGTATTCGGGCGTATGTGGGAGCTGTATCTGGCATATTCGGAGGCGGGTTTCCGGTCCGGCTACCTGGACGTCTACCAGTGGACGTTCGCACGCGAGGCCGACAAATGAACTACCTGAACCTCCTACAGGTATCCGGCGCCTCGATTCTGGCGCTCACCGTGGTGCATTCGATCACGTTCGCTATCGGCAGGCGGATCGGCCGCTACAACGTCGTCGACGTGGCGTGGGGCGTGGGCTTTGTGGTCATTGCCGCCGTCGCGGCGACCCTCGGCCACGGCGACCCGGCTCGGCGGTGGCTGCTGCTGGCCCTGGTGACGATCTGGGGTCTGCGGCTGAGCTGGCACATCCAGCGCAAGACCGCCGGTAAAGGAGAGGATCCGCGCTACGCCAAGCTACTCGGGGATGCCACGGTGGGTCAGGTGGTGCGCAAGGTCTTTCTGCTGCAAGCGGTCATCACCTGGTTCGTCTCATTCCCGTTGCAGCTGTCGGCGGTGACCGGCCCCACGCCGCAACCGCTGACCGCCTTCGTGGTGGCGGGCGCGGCAGTGTGGCTGATCGGTGTCACCTTCGAAGCGGTCGGCGATCGACAGCTGCGGGTCTTCAAATCTGATCCGGAAAATCGGGGCGTGGTGATGGACCGGGGCCTGTGGGCCTGGACGCGCCATCCCAATTACTTCGGCGACGCAGCTGTCTGGTGGGGGCTGTGGCTGATCACCATCAACGGCTGGTTGGGGTTGGCCACCGTGGGTTCGCCACTGCTGATGACCTACTTCCTCGTCTATGTGACCGGCGCCCGGCTCACCGAGAAATTGATGGGCGACCGTCCCGGCTTCGACGAGTACAAATCACGGACCGCATTCTTCTTCCCCCGGCCACCGAAATCAGTACATCGGTGACGACCGCCAGCATGGCCGTCAGGGCTAACGCTAGGCTACCGATCGATGACCGGACCAGCTCGGCTGAGCAGCGACCTCGACGCTTTGCTGCGCCGAGTCGCCCGCGGCGACAGGGATGCCTTCGCCGCGGTGTACGACCTCACCAAGGCCCGGGTTTACGGACTGGTGGTACGAATGCTTCGTGACTCCGGCTACAGCGAAGAAACCACCCAGGAGGTCTACCTCGAGGTGTGGCGGACGGCGTCGGAGTACGACTCCGCGAAAGGTTCGGCCCTGGCCTGGCTGTTGACCATGGCGCACCGGCGGGCCATCGACCGGGTGCGCAGCGAGCAAGCCGGCAGCCGCCGCGAATCGCGCTACGGTGCGGCCAATGTCGACCCGGCCACAGACGTGGTCGCCGACTCGGCAATTGCCGGCGACGAGCGGCGCCGGGTGACCCAATGTTTGGATTCGCTCACCGATGTACAGCGGCAGTGCATCGAATTGGCCTACTACGACGGGCTGACGTACGTCGAAGTGTCGCGGCGGTTAGCCGCCAATTTGTCGACCATCAAGTCACGTATGCGTGATGCGCTACGCGGCCTGCGTAACTGCCTGGAGGTGTCATGACCGAGCCGACCAACTTTGAATTGCTCGAGCTGGCCACCCCGTATGCCCTGCATGCCGTCTCCGACTCGGAGCGAGCCGACATCGACCGGCAGGTCGCGGCCGCGGCATCACCAGTCGCGACGGCCTTCACCGGCGAAGTTCGTGCCGTCTGCGAAACGATGGCGATTGTGTCGGCGGCAACCGCGGCCGAACCCCCGACACATCTACGGGCCGCCATTCTGGCCCTCGCCAAACCTGCTAAGCCTGACCGCCAATCTCATTGGCGTACAACTATATTGGCGTCCGCTGCGGCCGCGATCGCGGCGGTGCTGACGGCGGTCGGCATTCACGTGCTGACGCGGCCGTCCGCAACGCCGACGGTGGCCGAACAAATTATGACGGCCCCGGATGTGCGGACTGTCTCTCGCCCCCTCAGCGCCGGTACGGCCACGGTGGTGTTCTCCCACGACCGCAATGCCGGTGTACTGGTGATGAACAACGTGTCGCCGCCATCTCCGGGCACCGTCTATCAGATGTGGCTCATCGGGGCTAACGGCCCAACATCGGCAGGGACCATGAACACCGCGGCGGTGGCGCCCTCGACGACGGCGACGCTCCGCGACATCGGAGCTTCGACGGCACTGGCGTTCACGGTCGAACCCGGCACCGGTTCGCCGCGGCCGACCAGCCTGGTATTGGTCGTCCTGCCGCTGACCTAAGGCTTTGCAGCGAGATTTCCGTCATGGCTGCGATTCGGGCCACCGGAAGCACGACCCGCCACGGCAAGCTGGGCGAAAAGACCTACTCACGCAGGCTGCCCAGCACGGCGACGAGCACGCCGAACACCACCAGCGCTACGCCGGCGACCAGTGTCAGATCGAGCCATTGGTGCAGGCTGGCCTCGGCTTGGCCGACCATGACGTCGGCGATCTCGCGGATGTCGCCGGTGGTCCGATTGAGCGCGTCGTCGATATAGCGGCCGCCGACCTCGATGGCCGCCCATCCGCTCGCTCCCACGATCAGCGCTGACACACCCAGGCTGGTCAGCGCCTTGCCACGGCGCCGAGCGGCCAGCAGCGCCAGCAGAGCGCAGACGCCGCTCAGCGCCGTCACACCGATACTCACCCAAGTGCCCCAGGTGGCAAGCCGATTCAGCTGTCCCTGCCGCAACGGCTGGGGCCCTGAAGATCCTGAAGGCACCGACACCGTGAGCGGAACCGTCAACGACGCGGGCAACTTGACGCGGTAGCTGCTCAGCAGCTGCTGTAGCGCAGGGTCTTTGAGCATCGGGGCCACGTCGACCAGCCATTGATTACCGTTCTGGCCGGACTGCGGGGCGGGGAACAACCAACCGTGGGCCGCCCTGTTCGCCTGGGCGAACAGCGGCGGAAATGATGGGCTGGCGGTGAACACGGTGGCGGCATCGTGCACCTGCGAGCTGTCGACCGGATAGCGCCCCCCACCGCGCGCAGCGATCAGCGCCATCGCCTGGGTGGTTAGTTCGGACGCCACGGCGGACTGCAACACCGGATCGCCGGCCGCCTTCTGGGCCATCGCTGCGTAGCCGTCGGAGTCGATGACATTCGTCTGTACCCACCCCGCGGGGATCGCCACTGCCAGCGCAGCCGTCGTGGCCAGCCACAACACCACCTTGGAAATCGCAGCCGCGAACCGCACGCTTTCGAAGCTACTGCGCGATCCCCTGCAGGTAGGCAGCCTGTCCTAGGTGCTGTGCGCTGTCGTCGATGATGCTCACCAATCGTGCACTGGCGGTCACCGGCGGGTCCCAGTTGGTGTCTACGATGCGGGACAGCTCGTCGGCGGTCACGCTGGCGATGTATTCGAGGGTGAGCTTGTGCACCGCATGGTAGTAACCGGACAGCAGGTCGGCCGGTGCCCGCACCTTCGCCACGTGCTCGGCGTTGTGGCCGTAGCCGGTGTCGTTGCGCGGCAGGTCCAGCCCGAACCGGTCCACCCAGCCGTCGCGAGTCCATACCTGCTCAACCCCGGCCACATCGGCCAATTGGATGTCCTGCACCCGCGCGCTGTGCCAGATCAGCCACGCGATGCTGTTGGCGTCCGGGGTGGGCCGATAGTTGGACATCTCATCGGTTAGCCCGTCGGTCAGCTCGTCGACGTGTTCGATCAACCTGGTGAACGCGTCGCGGAGCAGTTCTTGGACAACGGCTGCGTCGTCGGCGTCGGCTCTGGCCATATCGCCGACATTACGGGAGCGCCCCGCCGCCCCCGGAAGCCCTGTGAAACACCGCTTCGACGTTGTTGCCGTCGGGATCCCGCACGAAGGCGCCGAAGTAGCCAGGGTGATATTCGGGCCAGAGCCGCGGCGCATGCAGCGACTCGGCACCCAGCCCTATCGCCGCCTGGTGGAAAGCGCGCACCGCGTCTTCGTCGGCGGCCTCGAACGCGAGATGGTTTTCCCGATTGGGTCCCATGCCGGTGCCGTCGGCGATCCAAAATGCCGGCGCGCCGTCACGGCCGTACCCGATGGCCTCGCCGAAATCCATCTGCCGCGAGAACCCGAGCACACCCAGCACAGTGTCGTAGAACGCCTGGGATTTCGCGTAGTCGGCGCAGTTGATTCCGATGTGGTCGATCACGGAAAAGATCCTGGCACGATCCACCCGCACGGTCGTAGATTAGTTAGATGACCTACGACCTCATCGTCCGCAATGGCACCATCGTCGACGGGCTCGGAGGTGAGCCATACCTCGGCGACGTTGCGGTGCGTGACGGCGTCATCGAAGCGGTGGGCGCCATAAACGGCGATACCGCCGCACGAGAGATCGACGCGACCGGGCTGCTGGTCACACCGGGCTTCGTCGACCTGCACACCCACTACGACGGCCAGTCCATCTGGTCAGAGCGCCTGACCCCGTCGTCGGCGCACGGGGTGACCACGGTGGTGATGGGCAACTGCGGAGTCGGATTCGCGCCCTGCCGCCAAGAAGACCACGACGTACTCGTCGACGTGATGGCCGGGGTCGAAGACATTCCCGGCGTCGTGATGACCGACGGCCTGCCGTGGACCTGGGAAACCTTTCCCGAATACATGGACACGCTCGAGGCGGGCAAGCGCGACATCGATGTGGCCGCTTATCTGCCGCACTCCCCGCTGCGGGTCTACGTGATGGGGCAGCGCGGGGCCGACCGAGAGCCGGCCACCACCGAGGACCTCGCGAAGATGCGCGCGCTGGCCAAGGAAGCTATGGAGATCGGTGCTCTCGGTTTTGCGTCGTCGCGGTTGACGATCCACAAGACCGAGAGCGGTTCGCCGATCCCGAGCTACGACGCCGCCCGTGAGGAGATCGAGGAGATCGCCCGCGGCGTCGTCGACGGCGGCGGCGGGCTGCTGCAGTTCGTGCCCGACATTCCGTCCGGCGGCTACCAGCCTGTGCTGCAGACCGTGTTCGACGTCGCCGAGGATGTCGGGCTGCCGCTGACCTTCACGCTGGTCGTGGCAAACGCCGGCGACCCGACCTGGCCGGAGGCCATCACGATGGTCGAGAAGGCGAACGCGGCCGGCGGTGACATCACCGCGCAGCTGTTGCCGCGCCCGATCGGGCTGATCATCGGGCTGCAGCTGACCGCCAACCCGTTCGTGCTCTACCCCAGCTACCGCGAGATCGCGCACCTGCCGCTGGCCGAGCGCGTCGCCGAGATGCGCAAGCCCGAGGTCCGCGCCCGCATCCTGGCCGACAAGCCCGGTAAAGGTCACCCGATCCTGTACGTGGCCCAGATGTGGGACTGGATCTTCCCGCTGGACGACAACCCCAATTACGAGCCGAACCCGTCGGACAGCATCGGGGCCCGGGCCAGGGCCAAGGGTGTGAACCCGATGGAGGAGGCCTACGATCGGCTGCTCGACGACGAAGGTCATGCCATGCTGCTCGTCGCGACCAGCAACCTGCAGGACAACTCGCTGGACATCGTCGGCGAGTTGCTGCGCCGCGACGACGTGGTGCTCGGGCTCGGCGATGGCGGTGCCCATTACGGGATGATCTGCGACGCCAGCTACCCGACGTTCTTGCTGGCACATTGGGCCCGTGACCGGGCGTCGGGGCGGTTCTCGGTGCCCGAAGCAGTCCGGGAGCTGACCTCCGTGCCTGCTCGCGTTGCCGGGCTGGCCGACCGGGGCCGCATCGCGGTCGGATACAAAGCCGACCTCAACGTCATCGACCACGCCGCATTACGCCTGCACAAGCCGGTAATAAGCCATGACCTACCCGCTGGCGGGCGCCGGCTCGACCAGACCGCCGAGGGCTACGTGGCCACCGTGGTGTCCGGCCAAGTGATCGCGGAGAATGGCGTTCCCACCGATGCGCGTCCAGGCAAATTGGTCCGCGGCCGCAAACGTGTTCCAGTACCCACGCAATAACGCCACGACGGCGGTCTCTGCCCGTTAAGTTAGGTTAGTGCCGCATTTCGCGCAGTTGCCGCCCGAGATCAACTCGGCACTGATTTTCGCCGGTGCTGGTGCGGCGCCGATGTTTGCTGCCGCGGCAGCGTGGGACAGCCTGGCTGAGGACTTGGCTTCGTCGGCATCTTCGTTTGGTTCGGTGACGTCGGATCTGATCTCCAATTCATGGCAGGGTCCGTCGTCGGCGGCGATGATGGCCGTCGCGACCCAGTATGTGGGATGGCTCAGCGCGGCCGCCGCGCAGGCGGAGGCGTCATCCAGTCAGGCCGGAGCCATCGCGGCCGCGTTCGAGTCGGCGGTGGTGGCCACGGTGCAGCCCGCGGTGGTGACGGCTAATCGTGCCCTGGTGCAGGTTTTGGCGGCCACGAACTGGTTCGGACTCAACGCCCCGGCAATCATGGACACCGAGTCCGCCTACGAGCAGATGTGGGCAGCGGACGTGGCAGCGATGTTCGGCTACCACGCCGGCGCGTCGGAGGCCGTCTCGCAGTTGTCACCGTGGCAGGCGATCATGCACGACCTCGGCTTCAAGGTCGACAGCAACGGCCATCTCACTATGAGCACCCCCGGCAACAACACAAGCGTGGGCGGTGCAAGCTCTGGCTCCGCGTCCGGCGAAAGCAGTTCGAACGTCGGCCTCGGAAACACCGGTAGCCAAAATGTGGGCTTCGGCAACGCAGGCAACAACAACTTCGGCTTCGGCAATACGGGCAACAACGACTTCGGGATTGGCCTGACCGGCAATAACCAATTCGGTATCGGCAACTTCAGCACCGGAAACTTCCTCCCCGGTGGCGGATTCGGCATCGGGAATTCCGGCTCGGTCACCAGCGGCTTGGCGAACTCGGCCAGCGCCAGCTCAGGCGGCTTCAGCAACGGCGCCGCTAACCCTGGCTTCTCCCAAGACAGCGCGTTCGGGACCCACGGCATGCTCCCCAGCCACTACGTCACGGGCGGCTTCGGCGCCGCAAACTTGAGTTCGGGCCTGCTCAACTCGAGCACGGGCGGCTTGACCGCAAGCCTGGGAAGTCCCGACGTCCTCAACCCAGCGGCCTTCGCCGGCCCGGTGAATGCGGCCGCCAGCGTCGACTCAGGCGGCGTGAATGCCAACCTGGTCAGCGCGACGAACGGTCCCACCCCCGCCGTGGGTCCGCGCGCCGGGGCCACCAGCCAGTCGGGCTTGTTGAACTCGGGCAATGCCGACTCGGGTTTCCGGAGCCCTGCCGCCCGAGACTCGGGTATCCCTAGCTCAGGTTTCTTCAACAGGGGCGAAAGCGACCTCGTCCCCGACGCAGGCACCACCGAGCCGGTCTCACCGGACTAGGGCCCGGCCCCACCGCGCGCCTATCCTCGAAGGCATGCGGACGAAGAAGAAGGTG
>JBEKNM010000002.1:0-26670 GCA_049522835.1 Mycobacterium sp. | reverse complement strand
CTGCTCGCGGTATTAGTGACTCCACCCCTCGGCGGCCTGGTCGTCGAACGTGCGGTCAATGCGTTCGAACCTGCGGTGGATCGACGCGCGGGCGGCCTCGTGCGGCAGGATGTACAGCCGGTTAGCCAGGATCGCATCGGCTGTCAGCCGGGCGACGTCCTCGACGCCCAGGCTGTCGTCCTGCGCCGGGAGCGGCCCGAGCGCCCCGGTCACGTCGGGCGTTGCCGACAGCTCGTAATCCGCGCCGCGGATACGTTCGGAGTTGGAGACCAGCTTGGTTTCGACGACCATCGGGCAGAGCACCGACACCCCGATGCCGTTGTCCTTGACCTCGCGGGCCAGCGTCTCCGCCAGGCCGACGACGCCATACTTGGCAACGCCGTACGTCCCGAGTCCGGCATTGGGTACCAGGCCGGCGAAGGACGCGGTGAAGGCGATGTGGCCGCCCGTGTCCTGCTCGAGCAACCTCGGCAAGAACGCCTCGACGGCATGGATCGACCCCCACAGGTCAATATCGATCACCCAGCGCCAGTCGTCGTGCGTCATCTGGGCGATCGGACCCGCAACAACAATGCCGGCGTTGCTGAATATGACGTCGACATGGCCGAGAAGGCGGAAAGCCTCATCGGCGAGGTGAACCACCTCGTCGAGATGCCGGACGTCGCAGATCACACCGTGCGCGTCAAACCCCTCGGCCTTCAGCCGCGCTACAGCCTGTTCCAGCGCAGGTTTATCGACGTCTGCGAGCACGATACTGGCCCCGCGGCGGGCGAACTCGGTGGCGGTGGCCAAGCCGATGCCACTAGCACCACCGGTGATGACCGCTCCGTGTCCTTCGAATTTGTCCATAAATTTGCAGCATCCTGTGCTTTGTTAATGCTTGTCGGGCGATCGGCGTGCGTCCGACCCGCATGCGAGACTACCCACCCGACCTCATCAGACGTGAGGTTTGACAGGGACTTCGCGAATCGGATCTCCTCTTCAGTGAGTCCTTCGCCGGACCGGTGATCCAGTGTCTCTGCGCGGAAGGCCGCGGTCACCTGCTTCACGATGGCATCTCGCCATTGTTATCCGGCCGGGAACCGACTGGTTGTGCGCCAGCACAGCCGGGGCACGGCGATATTGGTTTCAGAACATTGTCTTTGCTGCCGCGGGCTCGTCAAGATATTCAACGTGAGTTGGCCGGGGTCTGAAACGATCGTTTAATTCATGGGCTACAGATGTTGGACTGGGCGCTGGACCCCCACCCCGGTGAACTCGACCAACCCGTTCACGTGGTTAACCCGACAGAAAGTGAGTTCAGCGCATGACAACCGTCCGCAATGCATCTTGGACCTGTGCCGAGCCCACGGACTGACAACCTGGTTCGGCAATCCCGGATCGTCGGAACTTGCTCTGCTGGAAGACTTTCCCGACGACTTCCGGTACTTCCTCGGCCTGCAGGAGATGATCCCAGTCGGGATGGCCGACGCCTACGCCCAAATCACGCAGCGGCCCGCACTGGTCAACCTGCACACCGCCCCCGGCATGGGCAACGCCCAGGGCCAGCTCTACAACGCTTACGTCAACAAGACTCCGCTGATCGTCACGGCGGGAAATCAGCGGCGCAACATGCAAAACCAGTACTGCCTGCTGACCAACCACGAACCCCTTACCATCGCAAAGCCATTCGTGAAATGGGCGGCCGAACCGGCGATCGCAAGCGAGTCTCCCGCGGTACTCGCCCGTGCCATCCATTTAGCGACCACACCCCCGATGGGGCCGGTGTTCGTTTCGCTGCCGATGGATGACATGCCGATCGAACTCACCGACGCCCAGGCCGCGGACACCGCTGTGGTGCGCGAGCGCACCGTCACCCACGCGAACGGGTTCCCGTCCGACCTGGCCGAGCAGATCACCGCACGACTGGCGCAGGCCAAGTCCCCGGCGTTGATCGTCGGCGGCGACGTCGAACGCTACGACGCGTGGGACGCGGTGATCGGACTGGCCGAACGCACTCAATCAAGCGTCTACACCGCACCACTGACCGGATGGAGCGGATTCCCCGAGAACCACCCGCTGTATCACGGTGCGCTGCCGCCCGGTGCCGGCTGGATCTCGCAGATCCTCGCCGGCCACGATCTGCTGCTGGCGATCGGGACCTCGGTGTTTCGGTACTACCCGCTGGTGCCCGGGCCCTACCTGCCCGAGGGTGCACACCTGATCCACATCACCAACGATCCCGACGAGGCCGCCCGCGCCCCCATCGGTGACGCGATCGTCGCCGATGTCCGCAGCGCAGCCCACGCGTTGCTGGCCGCCGCCGAGCCGACACAACGGCCCGCCCCAGCTCCCCGCGACCCGGCCCCCGGGGTTGAACCCGGTCAGGTGCCGCTGAAGCCCGAAGCCCTGTGGGCAGCGGTGAGTCGAGCCGGAACGGCGGACGCGTTGTGGGTCAGCGAGGCCGGCAGCAACGAGGTCGCCCTCACGCACAGCGTCCGACCGTCTCGGCAGTTCTCGCACCTGTCCGCGGCCGGCGGCGGGCTGGGGTGGGGCCTACCGGCGGCCGTCGGTGCTCAAGTGGCGGCGCCGGATCGTCCCGTCGTCGCGTTGATGGGGGACGGATCGATGCATTACGCCATCACCGCACTGTGGACCGCGGCGCGCTACGAGATCCCGGTCACCATCGTGGTGGCCTCCAACGCCGAATACGGGGTGGTCAAGCAATTCGGTGTCTGGGAGAAGACCCCGAACGTTCCAGGACTCGAGATACCCGGGCTCAACGTCGTGAGGACCGCGGCCAGCTACGGCGTCGACGCGCATGAGGCACACACCACCGACGAGGTCACCGAGCTGGTCAAAGCCGGCATCGCCGACCGCGGCCGCCCCACCCTCATCAACGCACACACCCAGCAAGTCCCCCTCGGGTTCAGCGGCTAGGTCCGTTTTACGAGCGCTTTTCCACGAAGGAGAGCTCCGATGGACACCTCAATCGTCGCCGCGTTCACCACCGCGCTCAGCAGCCCAGATGAGGTCGTCACCGATGCCGCCACGCTGTCTGAAAGCGGCAAGGATTATTGGGGTTTCGGTGAGAGACCGGGGCTGCTGCTGCGCCCTCTCACGCGCGACGAGGTGGTCGCCATCGTGCGCGTGGCCGGCGAGCAGAAAGTCTCGCTGGTGATCCGAGGTGGGGCGTCGAACTGCAGCGCGGGCATGATGGCCGGGCCTGACCTGGTGATGATCGATTTGACCCGGTTGAACCAGGTCCTGGAAATCGATCCGGCAGCGCGCACCGCTCGTGTGCAGCCCGGTGTCATCAACTCCGATCTGCAGCAGCAGCTCGCCCCTCATGGGCTGGTGTTCTCACCGGACCCGGTGTCGGCTCACTTGGCCACGGTCGGCGGAAACATCATCGAAAACGCCGGCGGTCCGCACGCTCTGAAGTACGGCGTCACCTATAACCACGTCCTGAACGTCGAGGCCGTCCTGGCCGACGGCACGGTCATCGAGCTCAGCGCCGCTGACGATGGCCCCGACCTGCTGGGCGTGCTGATCGGATCGGAAGGCACGCTGGCGATCCTCATCGAGGCCACCGTGGCGCTGCGACCCATCGCGCCGGTTACCCGCAGCCTGATGGGCAGCTTCGCCACCGCCCAGGAAGCGGCCCAAACCATCTCTGCGATCATCCAGACCGGGACGGTTCCCGCGGCGGTGGAATGGCTCGACCGCGTCGGCATCGCCGGCCTGCAGCAGTTCACCGATACCGGTTATCCCCTCGACGTCGACGCGATCGTGCTCATCGACGTCGACGGGACCGCCGAGGAGGTCGACCGCGACGGCGCGATCGTCGAGAAAGTGCTGCGGCAACGCGCCGTGGAAGTGCGCCGAGCCGACGACGAGGGCGCCCGGGCCAAATTGTGGTACGGACGCCTGCATGCCCCCGACGCCGTGGTGCACAGCGGGAAAGGCTTCTTCATCGGCGACGTCACTGTTCCGCGCCAGCACATCCCGGAGATGCAGCAAGCCATCCAGGATGCCGCCGTGCGGCACTCCGACGCGCTGTTGTTCATCGCGGTGACCGGTCACGCCGGCGACGGCGATCTGCACCCGACTACGTTCTACGACCGCGACAACCCCGACGCGGCAGCCGCACTAGAATCCGCCAACAACGAAATCATCGATACCGCACTCAAATTGGGCGGCACCATCACCGGTGAGCATGGTGTTGGAACAGAGAAACGCCAATTCATGACAAAGCGTTTCACTCCGGTGGAAATCGCCGCTCAACGCGCAATCAAGCGCGCCTTCGACCCCGCACAGATCTTCAACCCCGGCGTCATGCTGCCCGATCTCTCACCCGGGGAACCCGCCGT
Source organism: Mycobacterium sp. (assembly GCA_049522835.1). Taxonomy (GTDB): domain Bacteria; phylum Actinomycetota; class Actinomycetes; order Mycobacteriales; family Mycobacteriaceae; genus Mycobacterium. The sequence continues at coordinate 22,318 of JBEKNM010000002.1, read as the reverse complement.
CGATATCTTCGAGGCCGCGGTCCGTTCTGCACTCGACAGTCACAGAGGATCGGCGCCGGCGGCGCCGCCGCCCGCCGCGCAACCAGACAGCGCAGGCAACACTACCGTCGACATCAACACTGCCAACCTGAATTTGGTGGTAGGCGGGGCGGTCACCCTGGCCGACCTGACCCGCCAGCTCAGCGAACAGGGAGTGACATGCCCCGCCATCCCCTCGGCGGAGACCGGGCGTACCGTAGGCGAACTGATCGCCGCTCCCACCGGCGAGGAGCGGCTGGCTGTACGCCATGGCCTGCTCGGGGTGGAAGTTGTCCTTCCCGACGGCGCAGCCACCGCACGCTTCGGGGGACAAAACATGAAAGATGTCGCCGGCTACGACACCAAACGACTGTTCATCGGGAGCCAGGGTGTCTTTGGAACTATTATCAGCGCTGTCTTCAAGATCGCGGTCATTCACAAGCCCGCATCTTAGTCGGGCGGACTCACCGGATTAGGTGCGGCGAAGGCTATTTCAGGCAACCGCCCGCGTCGACCGGCAGAGTCACGCCGGTGACGTAACGAGATTCGTCGGATGCCAAGAACAACACCGCATTGCTGATGTCCACCGGCTCTACCCACGGAACCGGCAACGTGTGGAACAGCTGACAGATCGGAGCCATGTCGTCAGGGCCCGGATTTTCCAGATCTGGCCGGAACATCTTGAAGGTACCCTCGTTGTGCAGCATCGGTGTCTTCACGTGTGTGGGGTGCACGGAGTTGACGCGAATCATCTTCTGCCCCAACTCAACTGCAAATGCCCGCATGAGGCCCACTACGCCGTGCTTGGCGGCGACGTAGTGACCGGTATGCGGGTAGGCCTTGAGACCGCCGACCGAGCTGGTCAATATGATCGACCCGCCCCGATCGCCGGCAAGGATGTGCGGGACACCGGCTTTCACTGTTTTCCACACCCCAGACAGGTTGATGTCGATCATCTCTGTCCAGTCTTCTTCGCTCGTGTGGTCAAGCGTCTCACCGCCGTTGCCGATGCCCGCATTGGCCACGATGATGTCCAGTCGGCCTAGCTGCTCCACGCCGCTGTCTACCGCGGCCTTCAACGCGTCGTAGTCACGCACGTCGACCTCGGCCGTGACAATCCTGCGGTTATGGCCCTTGACGAGGTCGGCAGTCTCCGCCAGATCTTCTGGCGTCGACGCCGGGATCGCGGTTTCCCCGCCGGATTCACGGATGGGCTTACAGATATCCACGGCAATGATGTCGGCACCTTCCTGCGCCAACCGCACCGCGTGGCTGCGGCCCTGACCGCGTGCCGCCCCGGTAATGAAAGCGACTTTGCCTTCAACACGTCCGGTCATGGCTACCTCATTCCTGACTTGATTTTTTCGGCACGCCTCAGCGGAGAAGCGCCGGCATTGTCTCCCATCCCCGCACGGTGGAAGTCGGGGAGAGCTTGCACTCAGCAAGGTCGACGTCCCACTCGGGGAAGCGCTTCAAGATCTCCTCGAGAGCGATCCTGCCCTCGAGGCGCGCCAGCGCCGAGCCGAGGCAGTAGTGGGTACCTGAGCTGAAGGTTTGATAATCGACGATCGCGCGGTCGACGTCGCAACACCGGCTCAGCGCGTAGAAGTCGTGCTGCTCGTTGTAGTACAGCGGCGCCTTTTCGCGCAGTCGCCGAAACATTGAGTAGGGGTCCGCGTTCAGTTCCACGTCGTATGGGTCGAAGTAGACATCGCTGACCGCGCTGACCGTCACGAATCATCGCCTCTCGCTGCAGTCGCGTTCGCCGCAGTCCCGTGGGGACCGCGAATCGTGCCGCATCCTGACCTGTGTCATCGGCCGCCAACAGGTGTCAACGGCGAATCCGTTTTAGCTGTTCATGGTTCTAAATATTAGAGAATCCGATTCTCACCGGGCAAATCGCGAGCGTTATTTGCTCATTTCAGTGAACCAGCGAAGCTCGGCTTCTCGGCCCGCGATCGAGCGCGCTAGCCGGCGAATCCGCGTGAGCAGAAGTCCCAGACCTCGTCGGCGCCGATGGGATGAACCGTCGCGTCGTCGGAGCCACCGCTGGACTGGGCGATGAACATGACCGTCTGCATCGTCATGGCGGCCACCCGGCGGGGATTGATGTCGTCACGCAACTCGCCCGCGTCGCTGGCCGCTTCCATGAGTTCAGCCAGCAACGCCAGCAGCGGCGCGTGCGCGGTCTTGACCTCAACCGGATGTGTGACCAGCAATCGCGGGGCAAAGTCGGTAAACAGCGGCCGCTTGGCGGTTGGGTCAGGGCGCGAGGACTCGTACAACAGCTCGACGGCGACCTTGAGCCGCTCGAGCGGATCGGAATGGCTCTCCGTGGCGGCGCGGATCTGGTCGGCTGACCGGCTCAGCGCGTCTTCGAACAGCGCTAGCAGCAACTCGTGCTTACCGTCGAACTGCAGGTAAAAGCTCCGCAACGATTGGCGAGAGCGGTCCACGACCTCCTGGACAGTAAAGTCTGTGCTGCCCTTTTCGATGATGATGGCCTGCGCCGCATCCAGGAAGCGCTGAACGCGCTGCGCCGCCCGCAGTTTCGCGGTCTTGATGGACCGCTCGACCGCGCGCTGCTTCCAGGCCGGCTCTGCGCTTGGGCTGGTCACGGCCGCCTCGGACGCTTGCCGCACGGGGAGAACATGATTGGACTGTACCGGAGAACGCCGCGCCATCGGTGTGCTCGACCCCCTCACGGAGCATGTTTCGGAGATTGTAACTTGCTCACTGCGAGAATACTATTCTCTTACACGTGTGTTTGGAAGCGCAACCGTAAGAGCGAACCGCGCCGTACGCGGAAAGCTTGATCCGCTGTTGGCCGGCGAACGCCAGGACGTTCCAAGGAGTGCTGTGCAGCTGACGTTTGACGCCGACGTCGAGGCGTTCCGTGCCGAATTCGTCGCCTTTCTTGACGAGCACCTGCCTGGCGTAAGCGGCTCAGCCGATGCGTTAGACCGGCCGCGGTCGAGCTCGCACATGCCGGAGTGGGCCCGCCGGTGGCAACGGCTGTTGTTCGACAACGGGTGGCTGTTGCCCGGCAATCCGCCGGAATTCGGTGGGCGCAACGCCACGTTATTGCAGCAGTACGCGCACTTGCAGGAGATGGGGCGGCGGCGGATCTATCACAGTTTCAATCCGCAGGGCGTGGGCATCATCGCGGCGTCGTTGTTGTCGTACGGAACCGCCGAGCAAAAGCATCGATGGGCGGTGCCGATTCTGCGCGCTGAGATCACCGCGTCGCTGGGTATGAGTGAGCCGGGCGCGGGCTCGGATCTGGCGTCACTGAAAACGCGGGCGGTGCTGGACGGCGACCACTTCGTGGTCAACGGGCAGAAGGTGTGGACATCGGGCGCCCACGATGCTGATGTGCTGTTGACCTTCGTGCGCACGGACCCTGCGGCGCCAAAACACAAGGGCATCAGTGCGTTGCTGATCCCGACCGATAGCCCCGGTCTAGTGCGCCGTCCATTCGCGTCGGTATGCGACCGCGACGATGTCGACTTCAACGAGGTGTTTTTCACCGACGTGCGGGTACCGGCCGAGAATCTGCTGGGTGAGCTCAATGGGGGCTGGCGGGTGGCAACCGGTTCGCTTGGCCACGAACGAGTCATGTTGTGGATGGGGTATGCCGACCTGTTGCATCAGCTGACCGTCGATTTCGGTCCATCGGGGACGCTGCAGCGGGATCACTACGCAACCTTGGTGATGGATGCCCAGGCGCTGCGGCTGCTGGGGTCCGCGGCCTTGGCCCGGGCCGCTCGGGGCGAAGAGGACGTACCGGCTCAGTCGGTGCTCAAATTGCTGGGCTCGGAGGCGATGCAACGGGCCTGCGAGGACGCGCTGACCGCCGAGGGGCCAGACGGGCTCGCGCTCCGCGGGGTCACCGCCCCGTCTGCGCCCTTGGACCTGGACAGCCACTACGGCAGCCGCTTCGACCGGTACGCGCGCACTTTCGCCGCGACCATTGCCGGCGGTACTTCTGACATTCAGCGCAATATCATCGCCGGACGAATACTGGGCCTGCTGCGCAATTAGCCTGCGCAAGTCTGCATCTGACGGCCGCGGCGCGCGTGAGGCCGGTGACCACACGCTAGGGACCCGGCTTTTGGGCGTCCAGCCAGGCGTAGTAGCCGATGGCGACGAGCCCAGCGAGGATCGCGACCCCCCCTAAGACGATGCCGGCCAACGCGGTTCGGGGATTGTTGGCTTCGCCGCGCGTGACACGCCGCCGGGCGATGTCGCCGGTTACCACCGACGCAATACCGAGAGGAACCCCGATCAGCAACCAGCAGGTGAGAAGCGCAATCACACCCAGGATCAGCGAAGCGACGCCGAACTGGTTTTGCGGTGCCTCGGGGCGGTTCATGTGTGCCAATTCTAGGCGGCGCGGCCCTGCGCTCGACCCAGCGTCGCCCTATCTGCTACAGCTGCGCCAGCCGTGGCGCAGATCCCTTGGCCCGCAACGTCGATCCCGCCTCGCGGGTCAGTTCTCGCGCGCTGCCGAGCAGTCCGTCCAGCAGCAACGCTCGCTTGACGTGGCGATGCAGCATGTGTTCGGCGGTGAAGCCGATACCGCCGAGCACCTGCTGGCAGTGGCGTGCGGTGGTGAGTGCTGCCTGACCCGCCGCGGCCTTCGCCAGTAAATAGCCCAGGCCGTCTGGGTCGTCGGACGCATCAACGGCGGCCTGCAGAGTCGCCTCGGCGCCTTCGATCGCCACGAGTGTCTCGGCCAGCCGGTGCCGGATCGCTTGGAAGGAGCTGATGTGGCGCCCGAATTGAACGCGGTCCAGGGCGTGCTGGCGCGCCAATGAAAGCATCGCCCGGCTGGTGCCGAGCAGCCACCAGCCCAGTGCCTGCCGTCCCGCAGCCAGCACTGTCAGCGGCAATGGATCGCCTTCTGGCACACGATGAATCGGCAACTCCGCATCGAGGGCTGAACTGGAACCATCGGTGCGCTCCCAAACCACCCAGGACCCATCCGCGAACGGCAACGGCGCTATGCCGCCGGGAGCGCGGCCGGCGGCGCTCGCCACGACGTCGTTGAGCACGGAAGCATGCGCGCCGGTCTCGCCGAGCAGCCGGAACACCAAAGGGATTGCAAATTCTGGGATTTCGTCGAGCATGTCGAGCCAGCCGAGGTCGGCCAATGCCGCATCGAGTTTGGCGCCGGAGGCTGCGACCATAGTGCTTCGCACTGATTCTGCCAGCACCCGCAGTGACTCGGCGTCTGTCGCCACGATCACTCCTTCCCGAGGTCGAGCAGCCGGCGGGCGATGATATTGCGCTGAATCTCGGCGGTACCGCCGTAGATGGTCGCCGCCCGTGAGTACAAGTATTCCGAGCGCCACGGCGTGTCGTCGAGCTCGAGCGTCCCGGGCAGTAGGTCGCGGACGGTGTCGTAGAGCCGTTGCTCAGCGCCGGCCAGCAGCACCTTGTCGATGGAGGTATCCGGCCCGAGCCGCGCCCCGTCCCGCAACCGGTGCTGGGTCGCGCGTGATCGGCAGCGCAGCACGTGCAACGCGAGATAAGCCGCACCAAGCTCGAATTCGTCGTGGTCGTCGAGCTCGGAGACCTCAGAACTTTCCGAAGTCTCCCTGATCAGTGCGTCGAATCGTGAGTAGAGGTAGGCGATCCGCTGCCAAAAGCAGGTGGAGCGCTCATAGGGCAGTAGGTCCATCGCCAGGCGCCAGCCGTCGCCCGGTTGGCCGAGCATGCGGCTCGCCGGGATCACCACGTCGTCGTAGTACACCTCACAGAATTCGTCGACTCCGTGCATGGTGCGTAGCGGCCGGATGGTGATGCCCGGCGTGTCGAGGTCGACGAAGAACGCAGTGATCCCGTCATGGCCGGGTCCAGTGCGGGTGAGCAGGATGCACCGGGTCGAGAACTGGGCGAAGCTGGTCCAGACCTTCTGCCCGTTGACGATCCAGTTGTCCCCCTGCCGTGTGGCGCGAGTGGACAACGACGCCAGGTCGCTGCCAGACCCCGGTTCGGAAAAGCCCTGACACCATTGCTCGCGGCCGCTCAGCAGCCGTGGCACCATTTCCGCGGCGAGTTCCGCAGGGGCGTAGTCGATCATCGTCGGAGCGAGCACCTCGACCATCGAATACGGGCCGGGCTCGGCGAGACGGCGACCGACCACCTCCTCGCCGACGATCGCGCGCAGCACCGCGGGCCCACCCAATCCGCCGACTTCGGTTGGCCAGCCGTATCGCATCCAGTCGGCGTCATAAAGAGCCCGGTGGACTCGGGCGAGTTGCTGCATATGACCCTGCAGCGAGTGGTCGGGTCCTGGGGTCAGGTCATTCTCTTCGAGCCACGCGCGCAGCCCCGCCCGGAACTGCTCGACTTTCACGGGGTGGGGCGGCCGACGGCGTGCGGGCGCCCAGAGTCGTGCACGCCGCTGCGGCGAATGAACGTCATGGCCCGCGTCTTCAGCCGCCAACCGTCGGCGGTGCGAGAGTAGGTGTCGCGGTAGTAGCCGATCCGCATGTCATGGGAGGCGTGATCGATGAAGCACAACGGTTGGGTGCCGATTCCTGAATCGCCGTCGATGTCGACCACCGCGGTCCCGGTGAGAAACAAGCCCTTTGGCGCGGCGGCCACCAACTCGGGGAACCGGTCTAACCGGTACGTGTCACCGAAGGCGCTGTAGGTCCCGTCGGGTGTGAAGACGCCGACCAGTCCGTCGATGTCTTCTTGGGTGATGGTGACGGCGTAGCGGGCGAGCAACTGCTGGATCTCGACCAGGTCGTCAGTTCGGGTTGGCTGGTTCGCCGGTTCAGTTTTGGACATAGACCTTGCCGCCTTTCATGACAAAGCTGACTTTCTGAGTAACGGTGATGTCTTCCAACGGGTTTCCGGGCACCGCGATGACATCGGCGAGCTGACCCGGCGCAAGCCGTCCTCGATCGGTGACGTTGATGAGCTCGGCCGCGGTCACTGTGGCCGCCCGCAGCACCGCCAACGCCGGCAGACCCCAATCGACAAGCGTGACAAGCTCGTCCGCGTTCTTGCCGTGCGGTATCGCGGGGGCATCGGTGCCGACTGCGATCTTCACACCGGCTTGGTAGGCGGCCAGTATCGAGGTACGTGACTTCGGGAACATCTCGGCGGCCTTGGCCTGCAGCTCGGGCGGAGCGTGCGAGACGTCCATTCCCTCGGCCAGGCGCCGAGTGCTCACCAGGTAGGTGCCGTGCTCGACCATCGTCGCGATCGCGTCGTCATCGATGAGGAAACCGTGCTCGATGCAGTCGATCCCGGCCGCGACGGCATGCTTGACCGCGTCGGCGCCGTGCGTGTGCGCGGCGACGCGCAGGCCGCGCCGATGCGCCTCGTCGACGATCGCGATCAGCTCTTCGTCCGAATAATGTTGTGCGCCAGGCGGGCCGGTCAGTGACATCACCCCGCCCGAGCAGCAGACCTTGATCAGCTCGGCGCCGTGTTTGATCTGGTATCGCACCGCTTTGCGGATCTCGTCGATCCCGTTGGCGATGCCTTCCTCGACCGTCAGCTCCAGCACATGCGGTGCGAACGCCGCGAACATCGTCGGATCCAGATGGCCGCCGGTCGGAGTGATGGCGTGCCCGGCCGGCACCACCCGGGGCCCGTCGATCCAGCCCGCGTCGATGGCTTTGCTCAGCGCAACGTCGAGCAGATAGCCGCCGGTTTTGACGAACAGGCCCAGGTTGCGCACTGTGGTGAACCCGGCGCGCAGCGTGCGGCGGGCATTGCCGACCGCACGCAACATCCGCGTCGGCGGGTCATCCTGGACCTGGGACAGTCCGGGTTTCTCGCCGCGCCCGCCCATCAGGAGGTTGACCTCCATGTCCATCAGTCCGGGCAGCAGGATCTGGTCGCCCAGATCGATCAGGTCACCCGCTATGCCATCGCCGACGCCGACGATCCGATCGCCGTCGACCCGCAGGGTGCCGGGCGTCAGGATCTCGCCGGCGTCGACGTCGAGCAGCCCGGCGGCCTTGAGCGTCAGCACGTTCTAGATCACCGGCTCCCGGATCAACTCGACCCAGGCCGCGCCGCTGTCGGGGACGCGCGCCTGCTTCCAGGCCTCTATCGGAAATGACACCATGACCAGCGACTGCATCATATGCATGAGGGTCTGCGCGTCCTCGGGCAGATCGTCAAGCGGGTATTTGTCGCAGTAGGCGATGACGTCGTTCAGCCGGGGAAATGCAACGTCGTAAAACGCCTGCATCTCGCTCATCGAAGAGCCCAGCCGCTTGGCGTAGCGCTCGGGTTCGTTTGCCAGGTCCCAATCCAGATAGGGCTCCAGGTCGGCGAATTCAGCCGGCAGCCTATTTGTGGAGGCCATTGTCCTGGTACTCCTTCACGTAATCCCCGGTCACCTTGTGCAGATGGCGGAGCAGGATTTCCTGATCGCATAGCAGAAAGTCCTTGACGACTCGGGTGCCGATCATGGTCTGGGTCGCTTCCAGGGTGTTGGCGTCCTGAAGGGCGTACTCCTTGAACGTCACCGCCGCCAACTCATGGGCCAAGCGTTCCCGCGCGTTTCTCGGCGGCACGAAATACAGCGTGCTCTCGAAGATGTGCTTGTCGACGGCGGTCGGCCAGTAGTGGTAAGTCAGGTACCAGCCGGGCTCCCAGATCAACAGCATGAAGTTCGGGTAGAAGTGCCACGAGTCGATGCCCCACTGCGGAATTCTCTTCGGGTTGACGCCCGGAGGCAGCTGATCGAGCTTCTCGATGACCTCCGGCTTGTCCCAGGGACCGAACAGCCCGCTGCGCAGCACCTGGTCCATGGGCTTGACCATATTCAGGTCAGCGGGCGGCGACTGACCGCCCCAGGTCGAGATCATCCCGTGCGGGCTCGCCAGCTCGTAGTACAGCGCCTCGAAGCCGTACTTCTGGATCTTGGCGGCTTCTTCCTTCGTGTACTGCCCTTGATGCAGCACCGGCGCGTGGTAGAACTCGGCGAACGCGTCAATGAACAGCTTCCAGTTGCTACCAACCTCGGCCCGGTAGGAGTAACACTCGGTCATCTCATGGAAGGGGTAGCCCTCGATACCTTTGGCCAGAGATCCGAGGTAATCAGCGAGCGGCTTGGCGTGTTGGTCGAGATTGATGAAGATGAACCCTTCCCACACCTCGCAGCGGACTCCCACCAAGCCGTACTGGCTCTTGTCGACGTCGAAAAACTCATCCTCCTGTTGGATAAAGGTCAAATCGCCGTCGAGGCTGTAGCGCCAGGCGTGGTACTTGCAGGTGAACTGCCGACAGGTGCCCGAGGTCTCCTGGTGTGGAAAGTCGTTCCACACCAGCTTGTTTCCGCGGTGACGGCAGACATTGTGAAAAGCCTTTACGGACCCGTCCTTGGTCTTGACGACGATCACCGACATTCCCGGGCCGGCCGACGGCAGCTCCTTGGTGAAATAGCTGCCGGTGCGGGGCAGTCGCTCGACTCGGCCGACGTTGAGCCAGGTCCGCTTGAAGATCGCCTCGCGCTCGGCTTCGAAGAATGCCGGATCGATTGAGTCGCTGTAGTCGACCGGCGCGGTCCCCAGTTCCGGGTAGTTTTCTGTCCAGCTTCCGGCGGCTGGCTTTGTGAAGTGGGGCAAGGTTCTACCTCTCAGTTTCAGTCTTGATCAGTCTTGTTCGGCGTTCTCGAGCTCTACGCCAAAAGTGTTGAAGGCCATGGCGACCGTGGCGTAACAGCCGACCGTGAAGACGTAGTCCATCCGCTGGCGGTCATCCAGGCGCTCGCCGAGCGTGGCCCAGGTCTCGTCGGACAGCTCGGACTTCTCTTCGAGTTCGTCGACTCCGGTGAGCACCGCGCGCTCGAACGCCTCGAAGTCACCGGCAGTACCTTCGCCGGCGCGGCAAACGGCAGCTATCTCGGCGTCGCTTATCCCGGCCTTTTTGGCCAGGGCTACGTGCTGGGTCCACTCATAGGTGCATTCGCGACGATGCGCGACCCGAAGGATGGCCAGTTCGCGGATGCGCGGCGGTAGCGTGGAGGAATACAAAAGGTGGACGTTGAACCGGAGAAACGCCTTGGTCAGCGCGGGGTGGCGGGCGAACGTCGACAGCGCGTTGCCGGCGTCCTGGGGGTTGCGCCGTTCCGCGGGCAGCATGCCAGAAAGCGACTGCTCGACAACCTCGTCCCACTCCTCAGCCGGCAGCGGCGGCAGGCGCATCCAACTGTGTCCTCTCGGTCAAAGAGAATCGTATTCTCATTTACAACCAATAGACTCGCACGATTCGGTCTTCTGGTCAATGCCGGCCGGGTGGGATTCGTGCTGGTTGACGGGCGTGCGGCTCGGCGTCAGACTTCGGCTTCCCGGGCCGCCTTGCAGGCGCCCACGGGCCGACAGATGCGGGGTTCTCTCCTTGATTAGCTGCGCACTACCGGGTATTTCCGTCACCGCCTTGCCGCACCCGGGGGCACTCCGCCTGATCACGCAGTAACGTGGACTACCAGGGCGGATGCGCCCGGGAGGGATCTTGGATGTTGATTCTCGCTTCGCGAGAAGATAGTTTTCAACAGTAGAGACCTTGTGCCAGTCGGCGGTTCGGCCGAAGTCGTACGGGAGTGGCGCTTCCGAAGTGATCCGAGGGATCAAATGGAGAGGGAACGGTCATGAACAAAGAAGACATGATTCTCATCAGCGTCGACGACCACATCGTCGAGCCGCCGGACATGTTCAAAGACCATCTGCCGAAGAAGTACCTGGATGATGCACCTCGGCTGGTGCACAACCCCGACGGCTCGGACATGTGGAAGTTCCGCGACACGGTGATTCCGAACGTGGCGCTCAACGCGGTCGCCGGCCGGCCCAAGGAGGAGTACGGGCTCGAACCGCAGGGTCTGGATGAGATCCGGCCGGGTTGCTACGACGTCGACGAGCGGGTCAAGGACATGAACGCCGGGGGCATTTTGGCCTCGGTTTGCTTCCCGTCCTTTCCCGGTTTTGCCGGGCGCCTGTTCGCCACCGAGGATCCTGAGTTCTCGCTGGCGCTGGTGCAGGCCTACAACGACTGGCACATTGACGAGTGGTGCGGGGCGTACCCGGCGCGGTTCATCCCGATGGCGTTGCCGGTGATCTGGGACCCCGAGGCATGCGCCGAAGAGGTGCGGCGGGTCTCGAAGAAGGGCGTGCACGCGCTGACTTTCACCGAGAACCCGGCGGCGATGGGTTACCCCAGCTTCCACGACGAGTACTGGAATCCGCTGTGGAAAGCCTTGTGCGACACCAACACCGTGATGAACGTGCACATCGGATCCTCGGGCCGGCTGGCGATCACCGCACCCGACGCGCCGATGGACGTGATGATCACGCTGCAGCCGATGAATATCGTTCAGGCAGCCGCGGACCTGCTGTGGTCGCGGCCGATCAAGGAGTACCCGGATCTGAAGATCGGACTCTCCGAGGGCGGAACCGGCTGGATCCCCTACTTCCTGGAGCGAGCGGACCGGACGTACGAGATGCATTCGACGTGGACGCACCAGAACTTCGGCGGCAAGCTGCCCAGTGAGGTCTTCCGCGAGCACTTCCTGACCTGCTTCATCAGCGACAAGGTGGGCGTTCAGCTGCGCAACATGATCGGCATCGACAACATCGCCTGGGAGGCCGACTACCCGCACAGCGACTCGATGTGGCCGGGTGCACCCGAGGAGCTTTGGGACGTGCTGGCCCTGAACAATGTGCCGGACGACGAGATCCGCAAGATGACCCACGAGAACTCGATGCGCTGGTACTCGTTCGACCCGTTCACCCACATCACTCGCGAGCAGGCGACGGTCGGCGCGCTGCGCAAGGCCGCCGAGGGTCATGACGTGTCCATTCGGGCGCGCAGTCAGCACAAGGAAAGAGGCGGTTCGTCGTTCGCCGACTTTACGGCCAACGCGAAAGCGCTGACCGGCAACAGGGACTGAGGCATCACCGGAACGCCAGTGCGCCGGTGCATGAACTGAGCTAAGGAGATCTCGCAGTGCCCGGCGGTGGAATGAACTTCGAGCTGACCGATGACCAGGACCTGATCCGCAAGTCGGTTGCCGAGTTGGCGCGGAAGTTCGACGACCAGTACTGGATGGAAAAGGACCAGGAGCACGAGTTTCCGACGGAGTTCTACCGGGCCATAGCCGACGGCGGCTGGCTGGGTATGACGATTCCGACCGAGTACGGCGGCCATGGCCTCGGAATCACTGAAGCCACACTGTTGCTCGAGGAGGTCGCCAGGTCCGGCGGCGGCATGAACGCGGCCAGCTCAATCCACCTGTCGATTTTCGGCATGCAACCGGTTGTCGTGCACGGCTCCGAAGAACTCAAGGCCCGCACCTTGCCCCCGGTCGCGACCGGCGATGTGCATATCTGCTTCGGAGTGACCGAACCTGGTGCCGGGCTTGACACTTCGCGCATCACCACGTTCGCCAAACGCGACGGGGACCGCTACATCGTTAACGGTCGTAAGGTGTGGATCTCCAAAGCGATGGAGTCCGACAAGATCCTGCTGCTGACTCGCACCCAGAGCTACGACGAGGTCGCTAAAAAGACGGACGGGATGACGCTGTTCCTCACCGACCTTGACCGCAGCCGGATCGACATCCGCCCGATCCGCAAGATGGGCCGCAACGCCGTCAGCTCCAACGAATTGTTCATCGACAATCTCGAGGTATCGGTCGAGGATCGAGTCGGGGAGGAAGGCAAGGGATTCCAATACATCCTGGACGGCCTGAACCCCGAACGGATGCTGATTGCCGCCGAGGCGCTCGGTATCGGCAGGGTGGCGCTGGACAAAGCGGTGAAATACGGTAACGACCGCGAGGTCTTCGGCCGGCCGATCGGTATGAACCAGGGCATTCAGTTTCCGCTCGCTGACTCGCTGGCGCGGCTGGACGCCGCCGAGCTGATGTTGCGTAAGGCGACTTGGCTCTACGACAACGGCAAATCCTGTGGACGCGAAGCGAATACCGCCAAATACCTGTGCGCCGACGCCGGCTTTACCGCAGCGGATCGGGCACTGCAAACCCACGGCGGCATGGGGTACGCGGAGGAGTATCACGTCGCGCGCTACTTCCGTGAGGCTCGGCTGTTGAAGATCGCGCCGGTCAGCCAGGAGATGATCCTCAACTTCCTGGGTTCCCATGTCCTCAAACTGCCGAGGAGCTATTGATGGCCAATCCGCTGTTCGACCTCACTGGTCGGTCGGCGTTGGTCACCGGAGCCGGCGGCGGGATCGGCGCGGCGGTCGCCCGGGCGTTGGGCGCCGCTGGGGCGGCGGTACTGGTCAGCGATCTCGATGCGGACGCTGCTTCTGCTGTCGCTCAAGACATTTGCTCCAACGGCGGCACGGCCGACAGCATCGCCCTCGACGTTCGCGACCGGCAGGCAGCTGACACCGCGGCCGCACGCGCCGCCGGGCTCACCGAGGGAAAATTGCACATTCTGGTCAACAACGCCGGAGTGACCGCGCCGGGGATGTTCGCCGATCTCACCGACGAGAGTTTCTATCAGGTACTCGACATCCACCTCATGGGTGCCGTTCACTGCACCCAGTCCGCGCTTGGCTTCCTGCCCACCGATGGCACCGGCCGAATCATCAACGTCGTCTCGTCAGCCGGGATCACCGGCGCGCTTGGTCAGGTGAATTACTCCGCCGCCAAGGCCAGTCGGGTTCACCAAGTCGTTGGCGCGTGAGATGGCGCGCAACAATATTCTGGTCAACGCACTGGCACCACTTGCCGCGACCCGCATGACCGAGACCATTCGCACCAATGCGAAATTCGCGGCCAACATGATGGCCCGAATTCCGTTGCGGCGGTGGGCCGAACCCGAGGAGGTCGCAGGCGCGTTCGTCTTCCTCGCCTCCGATGCCGCGTCCTACATCACCGGGCAGGTGCTCCCGGTCGACGGCGGCATGGTGATATGATGCAGACTCGTTGCTGATGACCCCGACCGACGATCCTGTGCTGCTGTCGGATGACAGCGATGGGGTGCGCACGCTGACTCTGAACCGTCCGTACCGCAAGAACGCGATCAACCCGGACTTGTGGATTGCGCTGCGCGACGCGCTCAACCTAGCCGGTCGTGACCGCAGCGTGCGCACGCTGGTGATCACCGGTGCCGGCGGAAGTTTTTGCTCCGGCGCCGACATCTCGGTCCCCGACGACACACATCCGAAATACCGGCTGCAGCGCCTGACCGATGTCGCGCTGGCGTTGCACGAGCTCCCGATTCCCACGGTCGCCAAAATAGCCGGGGTGGCGGTCGGCGCGGGATGGAACCTGGCCCTGGGCTGTGATTTGGTGGTCGCAACACCGGAATCGAAGTTCTCCCAGATCTTTTCCAAGCGAGGCCTGTCGATCGATCTCGGCGGGTCCTGGCTGCTGCCGAAACTCGTCGGCTTACAGCAGGCTAAGCGGCTAGCGCTGCTAGCCGAAACTATCGACGCCGCGGAAGCCCAGGCCCTCAACCTGGTGACCTGGGTAGTGTCCGCCGCAGAGATCGACGGCTTCGTCAAGGACCTCTCCGCCCGGCTGGCAGCCGGTCCGCCCATCGCGCTGGCCCAGACCAAAGCTCTGCTGAACGAGGGTGCCGATCGCACCCTGCGCGACGCGCTGGCCAACGAGGCTCGGGCGCAGGGCGTCAATTTCGCGACGGCCGATGCGGCGGCCGCCTATGCCGCCTTCGCCGAGCGGCGGGAGCCGTCGTTTACTGGTCGGTGGGCGCTATCAAGATCTGAGCAGGAATCAAGAGCCGAAGACGAGCAATCGGAGTAGAACATGCGTGAGACAGTCATCGTCGAAGCGGTGCGCACGGCGGTCGGGAAACGAAATGGCGGGCTGTCCGGCACGCATGCCGCCGACCTGTCCGCAATAGTTCTCAATGAACTGCTGGAACGTGCCGGGCTCGATCCGGGGATCGTCGATGACGTGATCTGGGGATGTGTGTCCCAGGTCGGCGACCAGTCCAGCAACATCGGACGCTACGCGGTGCTGGCCGCCGGCTGGCCCGAAACCATCCCGGGCACCACCGTCAACCGGGCGTGCGGCTCCAGTCAGCAGGCCCTCGATTTCGCGGTGCACGCGGTGATGTCCGGCCAGCAAGATGTCGTCGTGGCCGGCGGCGTCGAGGTGATGAGCCGGGTTCCGCTCGGTGCGGCTCGGGCCACCGGAATGCCTTACGGCCCGAAAGTGCTCGCCCGCTACGACGACTTCTCCTTCAACCAAGGTCTGTCGGCGGAGATGATCGCCAAGAAGTGGGGATTCCCCCGCACGCAGCTCGATGAATACTCTGTCCAGTCCCACGAGCGGGCTGCCGCGGCTCAGGACAGTGGCGCCTTCACCGACCAGATGGTCCCGGTGTTCACGAGTGACGGCGCCGACGGCACGGTGGTAGCCGACGAGGGAGTGCGGCGCGGCACCACTGTCGAGAAACTGGCCGGACTCAAGCCGGCGTTCACGGACGACGGTGTCATCCACGCGGGCAATTCCTCGCAGATCTCGGACGGGGCAGCCGCGCTGCTGGTGACCACGTCGGAGATGGCCGTCGGGCTGGGATTGACGCCGCTGGTGCGCTACCGCGCCGGCGCGGTGACCGGGGCGGATCCGGTACTCATGCTCACCGGTCCGATTCCGGCGACCGAGAAGGTGCTGACCAAGGCAGGTGTCGCGCTCGAAGAGGTCGGCGTCTTCGAGGTGAACGAAGCTTTTGCTCCGGTGCCGATGGCCTGGATCGCCGAGACCGGCGCCGATCCGCGTCGGGTCAATCCGTTGGGCGGCGCCATCGCGCTGGGACACCCGCTGGGCGCCTCCGGCGCGGTGCTGATGACGCGCATGATCCATCACATGCGCGACAACGGGATCCGTTACGGCCTGCAGACCATGTGCGAAGGTGGCGGCACGGCCAACGCCACCCTGGTCGAGCTCCTCAACTAGCCCGGACCCAGTTGGCGCTCAGGGCGGCGAAAACCTTCTCCAGTGACCCTTGTCACAGCGGGCAAACCAACCTACTGTGTGTTCATTAGGTTGATATCAATCGGTTACAGAGGAGCCCGGTGCCCGACGCTCGGCGGTACGACACGCTTCTCGCCAAAGGTGAGGACCGCAAGCAGCGGATCCTCTCGGTCGCACAGCGCCTCCTGACGCGCAATGGCTGGCGCAACACGACATTGGCCCAGATTGCCGGCGAAGCCGGCGTGACTGCTGCGGGACTACTGCATCACTTCGAGTCCAAGGAACAGCTGCTGCACGCCGTGCTGGACGCGCGCGACCTCGATGACGAGTCCCATGCTGACCAGGGCGGCGACCTCCTCGCCCAGATCGCTCAGGTCGCCGATCGCTTCAACCGCGCTCCCGAAATGGTGAGCACGTTCACCGTGCTGCTGGCCGAGAACATCCTTCCCGACGCTCCGTTGCACGACCGCATGTTGGCCAGGCACCAGCAAGCGATCGACATCGTCGCCGAGCTCATTCGCCGTGGCCAGGCGGATGGCCGGTACCGCACCGAACTAGACCCCGTCGTCAAGGCAGTGGAAATTCTCGCCTTCATCCACGGAATGGAAACGATATGGTTGCTCGATCCTTCAATACCATTGACCGAGGTGTTCAAGCAGTACGCCGAGACACTGGCCCGCGACTTTGCGCCGACGAAGAAGACATGAGATACCGGCTCGACGTCGTCGCGGCCAACGTCGTCGACGTGGTGATGTGCGCCGGCGGTTGGCTCTTTGACCGGGCCATGGCGGGGTGGGATGTCACCGTGCTCGTGTCCGACCACCCTGGGCTCGTAGCCGACCGCCAGGACGATCGGCCACTGCAAATTCTTGGAGTCCAGAGATTCGACCTCGAAGAGGCCTTGGCTGCGATCGGTTCGGGGGCCGCGACTCGCCCCCGCCCGCAGGCCCTGGCAGTCGCGGCCGATCTGTTCGGATGCGACTCGCGGGTGCGGCAAGGCGTTTTGCAGGCTCTCGATCATGGCGCCACCGAGGTCACGCTGTGGGGGGAGAGCTGGCCGCCCGAGCTCGATGACAGCGTTGGCCTGGTGCAGCATCGCCTGAGCACGGCCGCCCAGATTTTCAAGGCTCGGGCGCTAGCCGCCGCCTTGAAGATCTGCGCGCCGGAGAGCTCGATCGGTCATACCGAAACATTCCGCAGCGGGCTGCTGGCGTCCCTCTCGGCGGCCGCTGACCTGGTTCCGGCCGGCTGAACGGCCTCACCGAGCGGCGCCGAACGTGAATATGGCGACGCTTTTTCGGTGTGTCCCGTCGCTCATTTCACACTCGCGATCCCGATCTATCGTTGACGGCCAACACGCCATGTGGAAATCTAATACTCATCTCTGAGAGGCGCATTCTCTCTAGCCGAGATTCGAACGGAGCAAGCGATGGTGAACGACTTCACCGAGATGGATTTCTTCCGCGACGCCCGGCTCGTCGACGACCCGTACCCCTACTACGAGTCGCTTCGGCAGCAGTGCCCCGTCACCCGGGAGGACCACCACGGAGTCACCATGGTGACTGGTTGGGACGAGGCGTGCGCGGTGTTGAACGACGCCCAGACTTTTTCTTCATGCGTCTCGGTCACCGGGCCGTTTCCCGGCTTTCCCGTTCCGCTCGAGGGTGACGACATCACCGACCTGATCGAGCAGCATCGCGACGAGCTGCCGTTCAGCGACCAGCTGCCGACACTTGACCCGCCGACCCACACCAACCACCGTGCCCTGCTGATGCGGCTGATCACCCCAAAGCGCCTCAAGGAGAACGAGGACGCCATGTGGGTGCTCGCCGACCAGGCGCTCGACGGGTTCCTGGCCCCAGGCGAGGGTGAATTCATCAAGGGCTTCGCGGGTCCCTTCACGCTGCTGGTCATCGCCGACCTGTTGGGCGTGCCCGACGAAGATCGCGATCAGTTCGTCAAGAACATCCACCGGCACTCCGGTGGCGGCGTCGGGGGCACCGGCAAGGAAGCGCTGGCGCACAACCCGCTGGAATTCCTCTACGAAACCTTCGCCGACTATGCCCGGGACCGCCGCCGCGCACCCCGCGACGACGTGCTGACCGGACTGGCCACCGCCACCTTCCCCGACGGCTCGCTTCCCGACGTCGAAGACGTGGCCCGTGTCGCGGCCAACGTCTTCTCGGCCGGCCAGGAAACCACCGTGCGACTGCTGGGCGCCGCGTTGCAGACCATCGGGGAGCGCCCCGACATCCAGGCGCAGCTGCGCAAGGACCGCAGCCTGATTCCGAACTTCATCGAAGAGGCGCTCCGCATCGAGAGCCCGGTCAAAGGCGACTTCCGCTTGAACCGCGTCCCGGTAACCGTCGGCGGTGTCGACCTGCCCGCGGGGACCACCGTGATGATTCTGCAGGCGGCTGCCAACCGTGATCCGCGTCGGTTCGAAGATCCCACCGCATTCGATCCGGCCCGCAAGAACGCCCGGCAGCATCTCTCGTTCGGGCGGGGAATCCACAGTTGCCCGGGCGCGCCGCTGGCGCGCGCCGAAACCCGGGTGGCGATCGAGCGGCTGCTGGACCGGACGTCTGACATCAGGATCAACGAGCGCGTTCATGGTCCGGCGGATGACCGCCGCTACCAATACGTCCCGACCTACATTCTGCGCGGACTGACCGAGTTGCACTTGGAGTTCACCCCGGCATGAAAGTCTGGATAGATGACCAGCGCTGTCGCGGTCACGGTATGTGTCTCACGCTGTGCCCCGAGGTCTTCAGCCTGACCGACGACGGTTACTCCGTGTCGATAGAATCCGATGTCCCAACGGAATTGGAGCCAGCCACCCGCGAGGCCATCGAATGTTGCCCCGAGCAGGCCATCACCGAGACGGCCAGTCAAAACTGACTAGACACGAACGCGGGTAAGGAGATTCGTGGCTGATTCAAAGCCTAAGGGATACCAAAAGGCAGCGAAACTGCGCCAGGCGGCCGCCGACTGCAACGTCGTCATCGTTGCCGGGTTCGAGATGCCTTCGGCCAGTGGCTGATTGCGACTTATGCGCGAGGTTCCGGGTATGCGCGCCTGCGCGGAGATACAGTCGACTTACTCCTTGATCGAGATCGCCTGCCGCGGGCATTGACGTACCGCGTCGCGTACCTGTTCCTCGTTCTCCGGTGTGACGTCTGGCTGCAAGACAGTCAGCATGTCGTCGTCGCCGAGGTGGAAGACCTCCGGGATGATCCCCATGCAGACCCCGTTGCTTTCGCAGAGTCCCCAATCGACGTCGATCTTCATTACGGCCTCCTCACCGCAGCGCCCGCACCGGCACGTTCTGCCACCCCGCGACGTTTTGCATGTGGACGCGCTGGAGCCCGTCCCAGTTCACTTCGTAGCGAGGCATGAAGTCGAGCAGCTTGTCCAGTGCGATAGCGCTTTCCATTCGGGCCAAGGCTGCGCCCAGGCAACTGTGAATCCCGTATCCGAGCCCGAGATTCTGTGCCTCGGAGCGGTCGCGGTCGATGTCGAACACATCGGCGTCGGCGAATGCGTCCGAATCGCGGTTCGCCGACGCGCCGATCAGGAATACTGGCTTGCCCGCGGGAATCACGCCACCAGAAACACGCGCCTCTTTGAGGGTGTAGCGGACGTTGTACTGGACCGGCCCTTCGTAGCGCAATAGTTCTTCGACTGCTGCCGGAATCTTGCTGCGATCGTCGAGCAGCTTCTGCCATTGTTCGGGATTGCGGGCGAAGGTGACAGCTGCGGTGCCGAGCAGCTTGGTGACGGTCTCGGCTCCGGCACCGCCCAAAAGTGTTGCAAAGCCAGTGATTTCAATGTCGTCGAGCTGGCGCGGCGGACCGTCTTCGCAAGGGATCTCGGCCGCGATCAGCCTGCTGATCATGTCGTCCTGCGGGTCCTCGCGCCGCTGCTGTATCAGGGTGAAGTAGTACATCGCGGTGTCGATGTTGGCCTGCATCGCGGTTTCGCTGATCTCTATCTGTCCGGGTTCGTGGTGCAGGCTGGTGTCGATCCAATGCCGCACCTGTTGGCGGTATTCCTCGGGCACCCCGGCCATCCGGGTGATGACTTCTACCGGGAACGGTCCGGAGAAGTCTTGGACAACGTCGAAGTTGTCGGGATCGGCCTTGCTCAGATACTTGTCGATCAGTTCAATGACCGTCTCTTTCTGAGACTGGATGGCTCGCGGGGTGAAAGCCTTGTTAAGCAGACTGCGCATGTGCCGGTGGTCGGGTGGGTCCATGAAGATGATCGACTTCTGCGGAACATCGCCCTTCCGTACCATCGCCAGGTCGCAACCACGGGCCGATGAGAAGCTTTCGAAATCCTTGAACGCGGCGGCCACGTCCTCGTGGCGGGTCAGCGCGTAGAAGTCTTCCTTCTCGTCGTAGTAGAGCGGCGCTTCCTCGCGCATTCGTCGATATATATCGAATGGGTTGTTGAAGTACTCCTCAGAGAACGGATCGAAGACGAGTTGGGATTTTGTCACTGCGTACTCCTCGCTGGCGACCTGCGGGCTGGGACCTTTACGGCTGAATGCCTGACTGTAACGCTAACGGTAGCGGTTTCGTGGCGAACCGAAAAGAGCCACATCGGTGCCATCTCAAACGTTCCCGGCTTTGTCGGTAACCGTGTCGATGACTCTGATGACGTCGTCGAGCACACCGAGATCGCTGCCGAGTTCCTCGGCGATGCTGCGGGCAACGGCCACGTCTTTGCCGGCGAATTCGCCCGCGACCTCAATGAACGATGCGACGGAACCCCTGGCCGCCACGATGTTCAGTACCCGGCTGGTGGCGCTGCCACAAGGCAATGCGGCCAGCAATGTGGGCTCCGAGACGCCAAGCCGCCCGCCCAGCCGGATGGACTCCGCGAGCAGCCCGATGTGGCCCGCGAAAAGCACGTTGTTGACCAGTTTCACCTTCTGGCCGGTGCCGCTGGGCCCGACGTGCAAGACCGGATCGCCGTAGCAGTCCAACACCGGTCGCAGTCGTGCCACGGTGTCGCCGGCGCCGCCGACGAACAGCGTGAGTTTGCCGGCCGCGATATCGTGCGGGCCCCCGCTGACCGCGGCATCAACCACGTCGACGCCGTAGCAGGCTGCGCGGGCGGCGATGGCCTCGATCGTTTTCGGGCTCGCGGTGGTGTGCACCACCAGTGCCGAGCCTGACGGCATGGTCGGCAGCAGTGCGCTGTCCAGGCAGGCCTGCCGCACTTGTTCGTCGGTGAACACGAACAGCACCACAGCATCGGCGTGTGCACCGGCCGCGGCCGTTTCGCTCATCGCTGTCGCACCGAGCTGTTCGAGTTCGCGGCGCTTCTCGGCCGTTCGGCCCAGAACCTGGACGTCGTGGCCGGCCTCCACGAGGCGGGTCACGATGGGACGGCCCATCCGCCCCGCTCCGATGAATCCGACTTTCATCGGGGGTGGTCCATCAGGGCCAGTGCGGCGTCGGCCGCATCCAGCACCGCGCCAGCCTGGGCCCCGGCCCGCTCGGCGAGGTCGACGAGTAGCCGGACATCCTTGTGCAGCAGTTTTCCCGCGAGGCCGGCAAGCTGGTCCAGGCTGCCGATCCCGCTAATCGCGTTGAGCGCGAAGCTGTTCCCGCTACTGCGGGCAACGACTTCAGTGAGACGGTCCGGGGAGACGCCGAGCGACTTCGCCAGCGAAAGCGCGCTAATCGCTGTTCCCAGGTTGGCGGTGAACAGCAGGTTGTTGAGCAGCTTGGTGGTTTGCCCCGAGCCAAGCTCGCCGAGGTGGACTACCGGATCGGCGTAGGTTTCGAACACCGGCCGGCAGCGCTCGACAGCGTCGGCGTCACCGCCGACCATTACCAGCAGACGACCTTGTGCCGCCGCCGGGCCGCCGCCGCTCACCGGTGCGTCGATAACCGAAACCCGCCGGCCGCCAGCCCTCTTCGCGAGCGCTCGGCAGGTGTTGGGATGCACCGTGCTATGCACCGCGATCACACTGCCCGGCGTCAGCCCCGCGAGCAGCCCGTGCTTACCGCTGATGATTTCCTCGATGTCGGCGTCGCCGACGACGCAGAGGCAGATCAGCTCACTGGCCGCGGCGAGTTCGGCCGGTGACCGGGCGATCTTCGCCGCGGTGTCGGCGAACGGTTCGAGCGCCACGGGCCGGCGGGCCCACAGCGTCATCGGGAAGCCGCCCTCGATGATCCGCCGCGCCATGGGGCCGCCCTGACTGCCCAACCCGATGAACCCGACTTTCAATCGGCCTCCAAATCGGCTTGGTCATCGGCCGAACGTGACGCCACAGTCACGTTCGGGTCCGACGGTGACTGTAGCGTCACGCTCGACGCACACTCTTCGGCGAACGAG
>JBEKNM010000001.1:0-29807 GCA_049522835.1 Mycobacterium sp. | reverse complement strand
CTGTTGGACGCCCACGTGCAGCGCGCGCCGGTGAGCGGCGAGGTGATCGCCGTGCAACACCGGCCGGGCCGCTTCGGATCCGCTGATCTGGCGTCGGCGAGCACCGACAACGAGCGCACCAGTGTGCGGATCCGGACAGACCACGGCGCTGAAGGCCCCGAGGTCGTGGTCGTGCAGATCGCTGGACTGTTGGCGCGCCGCATCGTGTGCGACGCACACGTCGGAGACAAACTGTCCATCGGCGACACCTACGGCCTGATCCGGTTCGGCTCCCGGTTGGACACGTACCTGCCTCCGGGTGCGATGCCGATTATCCAAGTGGGCCAGCGCGCAGTCGCCGGCGAGACTGTGCTCGCCGAACTGCCATGATCAACGGAGCCCGGGGCAGGCGAACGGTAAACCTGCAGATCCTGCCCAGCGCGATGACGGTGCTGTCTATCTGCGCAGGACTGACCTCGATCAAGTTCGCCCTCGAGCATCAGCCGATCCCTGCGATGGCCCTGATCGCGGCGGCAGCGATCCTGGACGGACTGGACGGCCGGGTGGCCCGCATCCTGGACGCCGAGTCGCGGATGGGTGAGGAAATCGACTCACTGGCCGACGCGGTGAACTTCGGGGTGACGCCCGCGCTGGTGCTCTACGTGTCGATGTTGTCGCAGTGGCCGGCCGGTTGGGTGGTGGTGCTGCTCTACGCGGTGTGCGTCGTGCTGCGGCTCGCGAGGTTCAACGCGTTGCTCGACGACGGCAACCAGCCTGCGTACGCGCATGAATTCTTCGTCGGGATGCCCGCACCGGCGGGCGCGGTCTCGATGATCGGTCTACTCGCACTGAAAATGCAGTTCGGTGAAGGCTGGTGGACCTCCCAATGGTTCCTGTGCCTGTGGGTGACCGGGACGTCGGTGCTCTTGGTCAGCGGGATCCCGATGAAGAAGATGCACGCCGTCGCGGTACCGCCCAACTACGCGGCCGCGCTGCTGGCGGTGCTGGCGATCTTCGCGGCGGCCGCGGTGCTGGTCCCCTACATCTTGATCTGGGTGATCATCATCGCCTACTTGTGTCACATCCCGTTCGCAATCCGCAACCAGCGCTGGCTTGCCGCACACCCCGAGGTGTGGGACGACAAACCCAAGCAACGGCGCGCCGTTCGGCGCGCGGACCGCCGGGCGCAACCGAACCGCCGGCCGATAGCGCGGCTCGGGCTGCGCAGGCCGAGCGAACGGTCAATCGCGCGGCTAGGACTGCGCAAGCCGGGCGGTCGGGTGCCATGACCCGCCCCGGCACCCGACCGGGCTCCCATTCAGCCGCCCCTCCAGGCTCAGCGGCCGGCCAGCTCACGCTCACCGCCAGGCTGAACACGTCAGCCGTCGACTCCCGCCGCGGCGTCATCCGATTGCACCCGAATGCCGTTGCTGCCCTTGGCATCCGAGAGTGGGACGCAGTCGCGTTGACGGGGTCGCGGACCACCGCGGCGGTGGCGGGCCTGGCCGGCCAGGACACCCCGGTGAGCACCGTGTTGCTCGACGACGTGACGCTGTCCAACGCGGGGTTGCGCGAGGGCACCTCGGTGATCGTCAGCGCGGTCACCGTCTACGGCGCGCGGTCGGTGACGCTGAGCGGCTCGTCGCTGGCCGCCCAGTCGATTACGCCGCTCACCCTTCGACAGGCCTTGCTCGGCAAGGTGATGACCGTGGGCGATGCGGTGTCGCTGTTGCCCCGCGACCTGGGTCCCGGCACCTCAACATCGGCCGCCAGTCGTGCATTGGCGTCCGCGGTTGGGATCAGCTGGACCTCAGAGCTGCTGACCGTCACCGGCGTCGACCCGGACGGACCGGTCAGCGTGCAGCCCAATTCGCTGGTCAGCTGGGGCAACGCCGTCCCGTCCGGCGCGGGGTCCGCGGCGCCCACCCGCGAACCCGTCAGCGTCGCGAAGCCTCTGATCGAGGTCGGCGACCTCAAGGGTTCGCAGGTGCAGGCGGGAAAGCTCACCGAATGGCTCAAGCTCGCCCTCGACGAACCACACCTGCTGAAGACTCTGGGCGCTGGGGCCAACCTGGGTGTGCTGGTGTCGGGTCCGGCCGGCGTCGGCAAGGCCACGCTGGTCCGCGCGGTGTGCGCCGGCCGCAGGCTGGTTGAGCTCGACGGTCCGGAGGTGGGCGCGCTGGCCGCCGAAGACCGGCTCAAGGCTGTGGCCTCGGCGATAAGCGCGGTTCGCGGCGGGGGCGGCGTGCTACTGATCACCGATGTCGACGCCCTGTTGCCGGCCACCGCCGAACCGGTGGCGGCCCTTATCCTCGCCGAGCTGCGCAACGCGGTGGCCACGGGCGGCGTGGCGTTGATCGCCACCTCCGCACGACCCGACCAGCTCGACACGCGGCTGCGTGCCCCCGAGCTGTGTGACCGCGAGCTCGGCCTGACACTGCCCGACGCCGCCACCCGCAAGGCGCTGCTGGAGTCGCTGTTGAAGCAGGCGCCGACCGGCGATCTGGATCTCAGCGAGATTGCCAGCCGTACACCGGGATTCGTCGTTGCCGACCTGGCTGCACTGGTGCGCGAGGCGGCGCTGCGGGCTGCGTCTCGGGCCAGTACTGACGGGAAATCACCCAAGCTCGAGCAAGACGATCTCGTCGGTGCGCTGACCGTCATCCGGCCGCTGTCCCGCTCGGCCAGTGAGGAACTGACCATCGGGAACCTCACGCTTGACGATGTCGGCGATATGGCCGACGCCAAACAGGCACTCACTGAAGCGGTGCTGTGGCCATTGCAGCATCCCGACACCTTCGCCCGACTGGGCGTCGATCCGCCGCGCGGTGTGCTGCTCTACGGGCCGCCCGGCTGCGGCAAGACCTTCGTGGTTCGCGCGCTGGCCAGCACCGGGCAGCTGAGCGTGCATGCCGTCAAAGGCTCTGAGCTGATGGACAAGTGGGTGGGTGCCTCAGAGAAGGCGGTCCGCGAGCTCTTCCGGCGGGCCCGCGATTCCGCGCCCTCCCTGATATTCCTCGACGAGGTGGATGCGCTGGCTCCCCGACGCGGTCAGAGCTTCGACTCGGGCGTGACCGATCGGGTGGTGGCCGCCCTGCTGACCGAGCTCGACGGTATCGATCCGCTGCGTGACGTCGTGGTGCTCGGCGCTACCAACCGACCCGATCTGATCGACCCCGCGTTGCTGCGTCCGGGCCGGCTGGAGCGGCGGGTGTTCGTCGAACCGCCCGATGCCGCGGCCCGCCGCGAAATCCTGCGCACCGCAGGGAAATCGATCCCGCTGAGCGCCGACGTCGACCTCGACGAGGTGGCCGCCGGACTCGACGGCTACAGCGCCGCCGACTGTGTGGCACTGCTGCGGGAGGCCGCGCTGACTGCGATGCGTCGTTCCATCGATGCCGCCGACGTGACCGCCGCCGACCTCGCGGCAGCCCGCCAAAACGTCCGTCCCTCGCTGGATCCCCTCCAGGTGGAGTCGTTACGGGCATTCGCCAAAGCTCGGTAACACCCCTATTCAGACAGCTGAAACTCCACCATCTCGGTGACAGAATCGACGGCCTCGCGCAGCGCTACCAACCGATCGGCGGCCGACCGCGCCGACAGCACGGTGTAACGGTCCGCGATTCCGATCGGGATGCGCGACGCCAAGATAAACAACCGCTGCGCGGCATCATCGGTACCGGCTTCGTCGTAGCCGAGCACTACGTCGCGGCCCGGCAGCTCAACACCGCGGGCTTGCGCGATCCGCTCGAACAAGGCCATCACCCGGTCTTCAATCTCGAGGAGCTGGGCCTCGGTCACCGGATCCCCGGGCTCGTCGGGCCAGATCTCCACGACAGCCCGTGGATATGGATCGTCGGGCAACCACTCGCACACCCGGATCCGCTCGGCCGTCCGGCACAGCAGTGCGTATCGGCCCGAGCCGTGATCGACGCATTCGGTGATCCTGGTCAGGCTGCCGACGTCGCAACGCGAATCGCCGCCGCCGACCTCGCGGCCGCGGGCGATCAGCACGACGCCGAACGGTTCCCCGCTGTCGAGGCAGTGCCGCACCAGCGCGCTGTAACGGGGCTCGAAGATGCGCAACGGCAGATCTTGGTAGGGCAGCAGCGCGGACTCGAGTGGGAACATCGCCAGTTCAATAGGTTCGCGCGCGGTCATGACTTAAAACTCGATGTCCAACTCGGCGACCAGTGCGTCGACGACCGCGCGCAGGTCGCCGTCATGTTCCTCGGCCACCCGCCGCTGCCGTTGGTAGGAGGCGCCGTCGCGGCAGATATCAAATACGGCGGCAAGTTCGGCACTACAACCCAGCGACTTCGCGACCGGCTCCAGCCGGGTCACGACATCGACGAGATCCTCGGTAACCAACCGCTCGTTACTGTCTGCGTCCAAGATGATCACCGCGTCCAGGCCGTAGCGAGCGGCACGCCACTTGTTCTCTTGGACATGCCAGGGCGGCATGGTCGGCAACGACTCGTCGGCTTCGAGCCTGCGGTCCAGGTCGACCACCAGGCAGTGCGTCAATGCGACCAGGGCGCTCAGCTCACGCAGGTTGGACACGCCGTCGCAGATCCGCACCTCCAGAGTGCCAAGACGCGGCGATGGTCTTATGTCCCAACGTACTTCGTCGACTTGGTCGATGATGCCGGTCTTCTTCTGGTCGTAGACGAACCCTTCGAACTCCGCCCAGGTCTGGAACTGAAACGGCAGCCCGGCGGTGGGCAACTGCTGAAACATCATCGCCCGATTGCTGGCGTATCCGGTGTCCTCGCCGACCCACCACGGTGACGATGCCGACAGCGCCAACAGATGCGGGTAATACTGCAGCAGTGACGTCATGATCGGCATGACCTTGTGGACTGACGAGATTCCGATATGGACATGCACGCCCCAGATCAGCATCTGCCGACCCCACCACTGGGTGCGCTTGATCAGCTCGGCGTAGCGGGGAGCGTCGGTGAGCTTCTGGGAAGACCACCGCGCGAATGGGTGGGCGCCGGCGCAGAACAGCTCCATGCCGCGGGCCCGGACGACCCGCCGCGCGGGACCTAAGGTGTTGCGCAGATCCTCCATCGCCTCTGCGGTGCACTCGCAGATCCCGCTGACAACCTCGACGGTGTTGCGCAGCAATTCCTTGTGCACGCGTGGGTTTTCGCCGATTTCGGCAATAACCGCGGTGGCTTCGTTGCTCAGGTCGCGAGTTTGCGCGTCGACGAGCGCGAATTCCCACTCCACACCAATGGTCGGTCGCGGCGACCGGGCGAAGTTGATTCGGGCGCTGGCCCGGCTGGCCGGCGAGCTAGCCGGCACCGATGACACCGCACGCCACCCGCTTGCCGGCGTCACCCGTGCTCATCGTCGTCTCATCGGGACCAGGAGTCCCGCCGTTGGCCTGGTTGTACCGGTCGGGCGGGATGTTGCCGAAGTTGTCCGCACCGGCATGAATGATGATTGCGGTCTTCTCGCCGGTCAGCAGGTCGTCCAGGGTGAAGGCGTCAGTGGTGGTCACCAGCAGCCCGACACCGTCCCTGCGCACCTGCAGGGAGGTCAGGTCACCACTTTCGGGGTGGGCAGAGTGCCCGGCCACCTGCAAGTGCCCACCGGCGGACAAGAAGTCGCCGGGCGCGCCACCGGTTGGGGCGACCGAGTTGGGTTCACACTTGCCCACCTTGTGGATGTGTACTCCGTGGAAGCCGGGCGCGAGCAGACCGACGCTGGTCGTCGCGATCGTGATTGTGGCGTAGCCGTTGCTGAAATCGAACTTCGCGGTCGCGACCGCAGTGCCGTCGGGCGCCTTCAGTTGGGTGGTTGCACTCTGCGGCGCGGGCGCCTCAGCCGCGGCGCCCGAGGTTGTGGCCGGCGCGGGTGACCCGGTCCAGATCGCCGGCGTGGTACCCGGGGTTGTCGACGCATGTTGGGGCGACGAGCACGCACTTAGCAGTGCGACGCATGTGGCCAAAAACAACAGGGGCAGCGCGGACATGGTGGCGACAGCGACATTGCGGTGACCGGCGAGCTTAGGCATAGCGAGAGCCTAACCTGGCGACCAGAGACCTACCGGGCGGGCCGAAAAACGGCGCGCGGGTAGGGATCAGCCTCAGCCCATCACCACGACGATGACGCCGGACGGCTCGTTCGCGATTGCGGGGATCCGCGGCTCGACGGGTGCTCCCAGGTTTTTCCCTACCGCATCCGCGGTGGCGTGCTCGCCGTCCGCATCCGTGTAATACACCGTGGTCGCCGAGACATCGGCCAGCGAGAGGTTCCCGATATCGATGACCTTGAAGCCGGCGGCCTTGAGTTGGTCGGCGGTGTGTGCGGCGACGCCTTCTTTCCCGGAGATGTTGAACACGTGAACCTCAGCGTCGTTCGGTCCGGGTTTGCTGCTTGTCGGGGTCGCCGAGGCGCCGTTGGTGGAGCTGGTCACACTGTTGGACACCGGCGACGCCGAGTCATCGTCGGAGTTCCCGGAAGAGCCTATGGCCTGCCAACCGAGCAGCAGGAATATGACGCCGAGGAACAACAGCACCATCACCATGGCCCGCAGGGGAAGCCCAGAAGAGTCGGGGACACGCTCTTTCATCGAGCCCACTGTAGCCAGGAGACCACCAGAACCTGCAAAGGCACTTGGAAAGACTGACTGGTGTCAGGTCACTTCGAAGCCCAGGCGCCGCGCTGCGCGCGCCTTCTGCCGACTGGCACGCAGCCTTCGCAGCCGTTTCACCAGCATCGGGTCGGCGGCCATCGCCTCAGGCCGATCGACCAACGCGTTCAGTACCTGGTAATAACGCGTCGCCGACATCGAGAACAAGTCCTTGATGGCTTCTTCCTTGACACCGGCGTACTTCCACCACTGACGTTCGAATGCCAGGATGTCGTGTTCGCGGCGGGTCAGCCCATCGGCGATTTCAGAGTCGTCCCCCGATCGATTTGCCCGCGCCATGGCGCTGTCCATATCGCTTCCCCTGGACCCTTCCGGCGGATTATCGAATTGCGCTAGTGACTTGACTTACATCGAGGCATGTTTCGGCGAATATTGAAACACGCCGGGAAGTGCTTAGCCGGAACCCGGACCCGCGAGTCGGCCGATTAGCTTGGATTGCCCATCTCCTCCGCCGCAAGCGGGAGGTGCTCCCACCCCACGCTGCGCGCGGCGTGCAACTGAGTTCGAGATCGCCGGGCTAACCCGATCGCCCGATTGCCCGCCTCGCCCCCTCGCCGCTACGCGGCTGGGGGTACCCCCACATCCCGCCGCTTTGCGGCGGGCATCGTCGGCGGGCTTTGCCCGATTGCCCGCCTCCTCATCCCGCCGCTTTGCGGCGGGCATCGTCGGCGGGCTTAAGCTAGCCGACCATGGCAGTCGTACCCATTCGCATTGTGGGAGATCCGGTATTGCACACCCCGACGACGCCGGTGCAGGTCGCCGCAGACGGTTCGCTCCCGGCTGATCTGGCCGAATTGATCGCCAACATGTACGACACCATGGACGCTGCGCATGGGGTCGGCCTGGCCGCCAACCAGATCGGGTACGGACTGCGGCTGTTCGTCTACGACTGTGCCGAAGATCGCGGAATCACTGACCGTCGCCGCGGTGTGGTCATCAATCCAGTCCTGGACACCTCTGAAATACCTGAGACCATGCCCGACCCCACCACCGACGACGAAGGTTGTCTGTCGGTTCCCGGCGAGTCTTTCCCCACCGGGCGTGCGAAGTGGGCGCGGGTGACCGGACTAGACGCCGACGGCAGTCCGGTCGCTATCGAAGGCACCGGCCTGTTCGCGCGCATGCTCCAGCACGAAACCGGGCACCTGGACGGATTTCTATATCTGGACCGCCTCATCGGCCGGTACGCGCGCAGCGCCAAACGGTCCGTCAAGTCACACGGCTGGGGCGTTCCCGGACTGTCGTGGACGCCGGGCGAGGTGGCGGACCCGTTCGGTAACTGATGGACTCCTGGCCGGCCCTCGGAACGCGGGTGACGGTTCGCTACCGACGGGCCGCCGGATCCGTGCCTCCGCTAACCGATGCGGTAGGCCACCTGCTGGCGGTCGATCCGATGGTGCGGGTGCAGACGAAGGCGGGCGCGGTCGTCGAGTTCGCTCCCGCCGACGTGGTGGCACTGCGGGTGCTGACCGATGCACCGGTGCGCACATCCCAGATCCGGGCGCTGGAGCATGCGGCCGCAGCAGGCTGGCCCGGCATCGAACAAACCTGGCTGGACGGTTGGCTATTGCGAGCCGGCCGCGGGGCCACCTTCGCTGCCAATTCGGCAGTGCCACTAGATTTTTCGGCTAACGCGAGCACGATTCCCGCGATCCTCGCTTGGTACGCCCGCCGCAACCTGACGCCACGACTGGCCATCCCCGATCGCCTACTGCGGCCGCCGGCCGGCCTGAGAGGCGAACGTACCGAGCGGGTTTTGGTGCGCGACGTGTCGGACGGCGAACCCGACCCGTTCATCACCATGACTTCTCAACCGGACGACGCATGGTTACAGCTGTACCACCGTGAAGTTCCCGTTGACGTACTTGCTGCCGTCATCGACGGCGAGCTGATGTTCGGCACCCACCCGCGCGCGGCCGTCGCGCGGGCGGCGGTGACCGACGCACCGGACGGCACACGGTGGGTCGGCCTTTCGGCGCTGCACGCAACGGACGATCCGACCGCTTCCGGCCCGCTGACCCGACTGTGCGAAGCACTCTTGGCCTGGGGTGCGCGTCGTGGCGCGACCCGCGGCTACCTTCGAGTTGGCCACCACAACGCCGGCGCGACCGCACTGGCCGAGTCCTTGGGTTTCCGGCTGCACCATCGCAGCCGCTACTTCCCGGCCCAGCCAGGCAGCTGGGATACGGTCTAACCATGCCCGACGGCACCCTGCGGCTGGCCACTTGGAATGTGAATTCGATCCGGACCCGCCTGGACCGCGTCCTCGACTGGCTGGCCCGCGCCGAGGTCGACGTGCTGGCCATGCAAGAGACTAAGTGTTCCCAGAGCCAGTTCCCCACCTTGCCATTGTTCGAACTCGGCTACGAGGTCGCACATGTCGGCTTCAATCAGTGGAACGGCGTGGCGATCGCCTCCCGAGTCGGCCTGGATGATGTGCGGATCGGCTTTGACGGTCAGCCCAACTGGAGCAGCAAGCCAGAGGTGACCGCCACCGCGGAAGCCCGCGCCCTGGGCGCCACCTGCGGTGGCCTACGGGTGTGGAGCCTGTACGTGCCCAACGGGCGCGCCCTGGACGATCCGCACTACACTTATAAGCTGGATTGGCTTGCTGCGCTGCGGGATACAGCCGCCGGTTGGCTGCGCGACGATCCCACCGCACCGATCGCGCTCGTCGGCGATTGGAATATCGCCCCGACCGACGAAGACGTCTGGAGCACCGAATTCTTCGCTGGCTGCACCCATGTCTCCGAGCCGGAACGCAACGCGTTCAACGCAATAGTCGACGCGCAATTCATGGATGTGGTACGCCCTTTCACTCCCGGGCCCGGGGTCTACACCTATTGGGATTACACCCAGCTGCGATTTCCGAAGAAGCAGGGTATGCGCATCGACTTCATCCTCGCTTCGCCGGCGTTGGCGGCCCGCGTGACCGACGCACAGATCGTCCGCGAAGAACGCAAAGGCAAGGCTCCCAGTGATCACGCGCCGGTTCTAGTCGACGTGAGGCAAAGCTAAGTCACGCGCACAGCGGCTTACTGGCGCCGACATTCAATAGGGGAATCGGCGGAAATTCCAGACGCCTGCTCGTTGTCTGCGCGTTTACAACGTGGCAGCATTTCGCTTGTTAGATGTTGTGCACAATTTCGTTGTTGCTGTTAACTTCGCGTTCAACGGGTATACATGTTGCCAACGCGGTTTGCAACGAGAGCGACCGAAAGCCTAGGGAGTCATCATGGGTGTCGTCGGAGGGGCAGTCCGCAACGTGGGGAAAACGGTCAATCGTGTAGCGGGCGCCACAACCGCGGCCGCGGGCGCTGTCGGCGGCGCAGCGGTCAATGGAGTTGTCGGCGGCGTAACCGGAGCCGCAGAGGGCGTCAGGCGCGGAATCAGCTCGGGCAGTCATTCGACGCCGGCTGCCGCATTGGCTTTTGGCGCGCTTGGCGCCGTCGGCCTGGTCGAGTGGCCGGTGATATTGGCCGTCGGCGGCGGTGCGTTGTTATTGCGTAAGCTCAGCCAGAAATCCGAGGCGCCCGCGCCGGCGCCGAAAGCGACCCTGAAGCCGGTGCCCACCGAGCCAGCGCCAGAAAAGGCCCCGGCACGGAAAGCCGCTGGTAAGCCGGCAGCCAAGAAGGCGGGCGGCCGCCGGGCCGGCACCACCGAGCTGCGCAGCACCAACTGATAGGCACCTGGAAGGGGCCCCCTGAGTAACCCCCTGAGTAACCGTTGAGCATCGGCCCATCCCTACGACGATCACTGCCGTTGCGCGCTGTCGTGACGGGTTTCCAAGTTTCTTCCACCCTCGCCAATGCATCGGTGACAACCGCGACAGCTATCGCGGGGACCATCGGGAAGACCGCGGTCTCGGCCGCCAAGGCCGGCGTCGAGACCGGCATCAACATCGCCGCCATTCCGCTGCGCGAAGGAGCCAGGGCGCTTTCCGGCGACATTTCCCCCGAAACGCTCAGCCGCCGGTGCTGGCGCGGCGAGAGCCGCGCCTGGATCGAGGTGCGGGGCCTTGATGGCGTCGGTAACGGTGAACTCGGCCGCGTCGTGCTCGACGCGGTGCGGGCGCACCCATCCGTGACCTCGGCCAGCCTCAACTACCCGCTATCGCGCGTGGTCGTCGGCATTGACACTCAGCACACATCGCTACGCGACCTTTGCCGCATTGTCGACGGTGCCGAAAAGCGTTGCCGCCGGAAGCAAGACGCCAAGAACTCGACGGCGTCACCGGCAAGCCTGCCCGGCGACGGCGTGGTGCTGGCGACCCAAGCGGTGACCGTGGCCGCCAACGCGACCGGGCTGGGCCTGGCGCTGGCCGGCCGAGCTCTGCGTTGGCCGCGCTTGCCGCTCAGCGTCCTGGCGGGCGTGCAGGTGGCGAATTACCAGCCCCACCTGCGCCGTCTGCTCGAGGACCGCATCGGCGTCGCCGCGACAGACACCATGATGACGCTGGCCGTTGCGGCCGCGGAAACGGTCACCCAGTCGCCGGCGTCGTTGTCGGTGGGTCTGCTACTGCAGTCCCTGCGGGCGGCCGAATCCCGTGCCGAGGCGCGAGCCTGGACGCAGCACGAACCGGAGCTGGCGCGGCACGCCGACCAACCTCTCGACCCGTCGTCGTCGCGGCCGAAGCCGCCGCGCGCACGAGCCGTTGAACGCTATGCGAGTCGTTTCGCGCTCATCCAAGCGCTCAGCGCCGGAGTGGTCGGCGCCAGCACCCGCAGCCTGAACATGGCCGCGACTGCGGCACTGGTGACCACCCCCAAGGCAACCCGGACCACGCCGGAGGCGTTCGCCGCCGGGCTGGGACAAGGATTGACTGATCAGCACGGGATACTGCCGTTGCGGCCCGACGCGCTGCGCCGGTTGGATCGCATCGATGCGATCGTCATCGACCCCCGGGTGTTGTACACCGATAACTTGCGGGTGGCGCAAATCCGCGGTGCAGACGAGAGCGAGCTGTCTGCGGCGTGGAACCGCGCCCAGCTCGTGCTGGAGAAAAACGGCCTGCGGCCGGGCTGGCACCCGGTGCCCGGGATATCGGCCCTCGGGCCGGACGACGAAGTCGAGGCACTTTTTCGTCCCGCACTAGATCCATTGGCGTCGGCTGTCGTTGCCGAGGCGCATCGAACCGGGCTGGATCTGGTCTCGGTCGACGTCGATGCCCTGGGTGAATTGCGACCGGCGTTCGACGACATCAAGCCCCTGGCAAACGGATCCATCGACAACGTCCTGGCTCGCGCGGTGGCCGACCTGCAAAAAGCCGGTCGGATGGTAGCGGTGTTGTCATCGGCTGGCGCACAAGCGATTTCGTCCGCCGACGTAGCACTGGGCATGATGCCCAAACCCGGGGGCGGTCCACCACCCTGGTACGCCGATGTCCTACTGCCCGATCTCGCGGGTGCCTGGCGGGTGCTGCATGCGCTTCCGGCGGCCAAGGCAGCGCGCCGACGTGGCATCGAGATATCCAGTGGTGCAACAGCTTTAGGCGCACTTTTGATGCTCCCGGGTATCCGCGGCTTGGGGCCCGGGCCGGTGACCACCGGCGCGGCAGCCGGATTGCTCTCGGGATACCTGCTGGCGCGAAAGGTCGTCGGCGCACCCGCACCGCGACCGGCATCGATGCATGAGTGGCATGCGATGTCAGTCGAGCAGGTCCGGAAGATATTGCCGTCGCCCGACGCCGACATACGAGCCGAACCGCAACATTCGGCGTTGGCCGCCCGTGCACTGGCCGGTGGCCTGCAAACGGCCAAGCGGGGAGCGCAGTTGACCGACCGCCCCAGGCACGCGATCTGGCAGTTGGTGACGGCCGTGCGCGCTGAGTTGTCGGATCCGTTGACCCCGATACTGGCTTTGGGCTCGGCGGCCAGCGCGGTGTTGGGTTCGCCCGTCGACGCGGTGATGGTCGGTTCGGTCCTGACCGGCAACGCCATACTGGCGGCCAGCCAGCGACTGCGTGCCGAGGGCCGGCTGAACCGCTTACTGGCTCAACAGATCCCACCGGCCAGGAAAGTGTCGACCGGTCCAGACGGTCTACCGGTGTACACCGACGTCATCGCCGGACAACTACGCCCCGGCGACGTCATCGAGGTGCGCACCCACGAGGTGGTGCCCGCCGACGCCCGGTTGATCGAGGAGGTCGACCTCGAGGTAGACGAATCGGCGCTCACCGGGGAGTCACTATCGGTGACCAAACAAGTCGAAGCCACTCCGGGCGCCGACCTGGCCGAGCGTCGATGCATGCTCTTCGCCGGGACGACCATCGTGGCGGGGACCGCGGTTGCGGTGGTGACCGCTGTCGGAGCCGAGACTCAGGAGCGACGCGCCGCCGAACTCGTGTCCGGTGAGCCGTCCAACGTCGGGCTGCAACACCAGCTCAGTCAGCTCACCAACCAAGCCTTCCCGATCAGCATGGCCGGCGGTGCACTGGTCACCGGGCTCGGGTTGTTGCGCAGCCAGGGCTTACGTCAAGCGGTGGCCAGCGGCATCGCGGTCACGGTGGCCGCCGTCCCAGAAGGGATGCCGCTGGTGGCCACGCTGGCGCAGCAGGCGTCGGCACGACGGCTTACCCACTTCGGTGCCCTGGTCCGCATCCCGCGTTCGGTGGAGGCGCTCGGCCGTATCGATGTGGTCTGCTTCGACAAGACCGGAACGCTCAGTGAGAACCGGCTACGGGTGGCCCGGGTGCACCCGGCGCCCGGCAACTCGAGCGAGGAGGTGCTGCGCTGCGCGGCTCACGCCACGCCGGCTGCCAGCGGCGGCCCGCAGATCCATGCCACCGACGTCGCCATCGTCGAGGCAGCCGCCAGTTCGCTTAACGGCTCGGCCCCGGGCACAGAACCCGACGCTCACCTCCCGTTCCGCTCCGGCAGGTCGTTCTCTGCATCGGTGTCAGGCACCGAGCTGACCGTCAAAGGTGCGCCAGAAGTGGTGTTGGCTGCATGCGCAGACGGCGGCTCGAGCATGGAAGGCACGGTCAGCCAGCTGGCCGGCGGCGGGTTGCGGGTGATCGCGGTGGCACAACGCCGGCTCAGCCCGAAACAGGCTGAGTCGGTCCTCGACGACCCCGACGACATCACCGAGTTCTGCCACGACGGGTTGTCTCTGGTGGGTTTCCTCGGGCTGTCCGACACCCCGCGCGCGGAGGCCGCCGGCCTGATCGCGGATCTGCGCGAGCACGAACTGGACGTACGGCTGATCACCGGTGACCAT
The DNA here is from genome assembly GCA_049522835.1 of Mycobacterium sp. GTDB lineage: Bacteria > Actinomycetota > Actinomycetes > Mycobacteriales > Mycobacteriaceae > Mycobacterium. Next base: position 15,943 of record JBEKNM010000001.1, on the reverse strand, counting down.
CCGATCACTGCCGCGGCCATCGCCCAAGAGCTCGGCCTGCCGGTCAGCACCGACCAGATCATCAGCGGTGCCGAATGGGACGCCCTGTCGCGCAAGGACCAGGAGCGGGCCGTCGCGGAGCGCGTCATCTTCGCCCGGATGACACCGGAGAACAAAGTTCAGATCGTGCAGACGCTGGAACGCAGCGGTCGGATCTGCGCGATGGTCGGCGACGGCTCCAACGACGCGGCCGCCATCCGGGCCGCCACCGTCGGTATCGGCGTGGTCTCGCACGGCAGCGACCCCGCCCGGGTCGCCGCTGACATGGTGTTGATCGACGGTCGGATCGAGTCACTGCTGCCCTCGATCCAGGAAGGACGCCAACTCTGGCAGCGTGTGCAGGCGGCGGTGTCAGTGCTGCTGGGCGGCAATGCCGGTGAGGTGGCCTTCGCCATCATCGGAAGCGCGCTCACTGGTATCTCGCCCCTGAACACCCGCCAGCTGCTGCTGGTGAACATGCTGACCGATGCACTGCCCGCCGCGGCGCTCGCGGTCAGCCGGCCGAGCGACCCGACGAACTCCGACGCGCGCGGCCCGGATCAGCGCGCGCTGTGGCGTGCTGTCGGTATCCGCGGGGCGACGACCGCGGCTGCGGCCACCGGGGCGTGGACGATGGCCAGCTTCACCGGGCTGCCGCGCCGGGCATCCACAGTGGCGCTGGTCGCGCTGGTATCCGCCCAGTTGGGCCAAACCCTGCTGGACTCGCATGCCTGGCTGGTCGTACTCACCGCGCTGGGTTCACTTGCGGTGATGGGGACGTTGATCAGTATTCCGGTGGTCAGCCAACTGCTCGGCTGTACGCCGCTCGGCCCGCTCGGGTGGGGGCAGGCGCTGGGAGCCGCCGCTGCCGCGACCGCGGCCGTGGCAGTTCTGAATCGTGTGCTGACGGATCCGGACAAATCGGCCCCTTCAGACCCTCAGCCACCTGAGCCCTCGAAGAACGGTGAGACGTCGCCTCCGTCTCCGAGATCTCTACAATCTGCACAACCCCAACGCGCCACAGCAGCGCATAGAGTTCCAGCAACGGCACGCTCAGCACCGAAGCAAGCGACGAAATCGGGTCGGCAAGTCCGCCGGTCGTCGACATACGTCCGACGTTGATCGCACGACCAGGCGAAACAGCAAACCCCTCGTTACCGAAAGGCAAATGATGGCGGAAAAGAAAGCTCGTCGGGCAACGTCCCAGGCCGAGGCTGTGGAGAAAATCCGCGAAGGCGAGACCTTCTCCGTGAACCTGCCGGTGCTCGGTCAGGTGGAGATACCGCGACCTGAGCAACTGGCCTACTACGGCGGTCTGGCCGCCTTGGCCGCGTTCGAACTCATCGACTGGCCGGTTGCCGTGGTCATCGCTGCCGGACACCTCCTGGCGAGCAACCACCACAACCGGCTGCTCGAGGAGCTCGGCGAGGCGATAGAGGATGTCTAGCGGGCAACGCGGGTACCCCAACCCGCGTGTTGGATCAGGGGGGCTAGGGGTAGCCTCGCAAGCGGGCGATCCAACAAATTCAACAAGACGCGGGAGCGCACGGCGAGTGCGCTGAGAGGACGGCTTGGGGCCGTCGACCGTACGAACCTGACCGGGTAATGCCGGCGTAGGGAGATGACAAAAATGACCGTTACCGTCGAACCATCCGTGACCATCGGACCCATTGCGGGCAGCAGCAAGGCCTACCGCGAGATAGCGGGCCCAGGCGGCTTGGCTAGTGAGGGAGCCCGTCTTCGAGTGCCATTCCGGCGGGTGAACCTGTCCACCGGAGACCACTTCGACCTCTACGACACCTCCGGGCCGTACACCGACCCGGACGCGGTGATCGACCTGGCGGCCGGGCTGCCGGCCCGGCCCGGGGTGGTCGGAGACCGCGGCACTCAGCTGCAACGCGCCCGCGCCGGCGAGATCACGGCCGAGATGGCGTTCATTGCCGCCCGCGAGGACATGCCCGCCGAGCTGGTCCGCGACGAGGTCGCGCGCGGGCGTGCGGTGATTCCGGCCAACCACAACCATCCCGAGAGCGAGCCGATGATCATCGGCAAGGCGTTCGCGGTCAAGGTCAACGCGAACATCGGCAACTCGGCGGTGACGTCTTCGATCGCCGAGGAGGTCGACAAGATGGTCTGGGCCACCCGCTGGGGTGCCGACACCATCATGGACCTGTCCACCGGCAAGAACATTCACGAAACCCGCGAGTGGATTCTGCGCAATGCGCCGGTGCCGGTCGGCACGGTGCCGATCTACCAGGCGCTGGAGAAGGTCAAGGGCGATCCGACCGAGCTGACCTGGGAGATCTACCGCGAGACCGTGCTCGAGCAGTGCGAGCAGGGTGTGGACTACATGACCGTGCATGCCGGGGTGCTGCTGCGGTACGTACCGCTGACTGCCAGGCGGGTCACCGGCATCGTGTCCCGCGGCGGTTCGATCATGGCCGCCTGGTGCTTGGCGCATCATCAGGAATCGTTCCTGTACACCAATTTCGAGGAACTCTGCGATATCTTGGCGCGCTACGACGTCACCTTCTCACTCGGCGACGGCCTGCGCCCGGGATCGATCGCCGATGCCAACGACGCCGCGCAATTCGCCGAGCTGCGCACCCTGGGCGAGCTGACCAAGATCGCGAAAGCCCATGGCGTACAGGTGATGATCGAGGGCCCGGGGCATGTCCCGATGCACAAGATCGTCGAGAATGTGCGGCTGGAAGAGGAGCTGTGCGAGGAGGCCCCGTTCTACACGCTGGGCCCGCTGGCCACCGACATCGCGCCGGCTTACGACCACATCACCTCAGCGATCGGCGCTGCCATCATCGCCCAAGCCGGTACCGCGATGCTGTGCTACGTCACCCCGAAGGAACATCTGGGGCTGCCGGACCGCAAGGACGTCAAGGACGGGGTGATCGCCTACAAGATCGCCGCACACGCAGGGGACCTGGCCAAGGGGCATCCTCGCGCCCAGGAGCGTGACGACGCACTGTCGACGGCGCGTTTCGAGTTCCGCTGGAACGACCAATTCGCGCTGTCACTGGATCCCGACACCGCGCGCGAATACCACGACGAGACACTGCCGGCCGAACCGGCCAAGACCGCGCACTTCTGTTCGATGTGCGGGCCCAAGTTCTGCTCGATGCGGATCACCCAGGATGTTCGCGACTACGCCGCGAAACATGGACTCGAGACCGAAGAGGACGTCGAAGCGATGTTGGCCAGCGGAATGGCCGAGAAATCGCGCGAGTTCGCCGAGCACGGCAACCGGGTGTATCTGCCGATCACGCAGTGAGCTACCTGCCGCTGGCAGCGCCGGGCACCACGCCGCTTCGGGTACTGTCCATCGCCGGATCGGACTCCGGGGGCGGCGCAGGCATCCAAGCCGATATGCGCACCATCGCGCTGCTGGGTGTACACGCGTGCGTGGCGGTTACCGCGGTTACCGTGCAGAACACATTGGGAGTCAAGGGCTTTCACGAAGTTCCCGACGACGTCGTGGCCGGCCAGATCGAAGCGGTGGCCACCGATATCGGGATCCAGGCCGCCAAGACCGGGATGCTGGCATCGTCGGGCATCATCGCAACAGTCGCCGCCACCTGGCGCCGGCTCGAATTGACGGTGCCGCTCGTCGTCGACCCGGTATGCGCATCCATGCACGGAGACGCACTGCTGGCGCGAGAGGCCCTGGATTCGCTTCGCGATCAACTCTTTCCGTTGGCCACTCTGGTGACACCGAACCTCGACGAAGTGCGACTGCTGGTAGATATCGAAGTCACCGACTCTAATTCGCAGCAAGCAGCGGCCAAGGCCCTACACGCGCTGGGCCCACGGTGGGCCCTGGTCAAGGGCGGACACCTGCGGTCGTCCCAGCGCAGCTGCGACCTGCTCTACGGTGGCCCTTCCGGAGGCGCCGACTTCTACGAGTTCGACGCAGCGCGGGTGCCCACCGGCAACGACCACGGCGGTGGTGACACGCTGGCGGCTGCGGTGGCTTGCGCGCTGGCGCACGGGTACACCGTGCCCGACGCGGTCGGCTTTGGGAAGCGATGGGTTACCGAATGCCTACGCGCCGCCTATCCACTGGGCCGCGGCCACGGGCCCGTCTCAGCACTGTTTCGGCTGTCATGAACCTCGACGAGATCGCCGGCGTCACGCACGAACCCGCAGGCGCCCCAGCCGGACGCCCAAAAGGAGTGGTGGTGCTGACCCACGGCGCCGGTGGTAACCGAGAATCCCCGCTGCTGCAACAGGTTTGCGACGAATGGGCCCGCCGCGGCTGGTTGGCGGTGCGGTACGACCTGCCCTACCGGCGGCGGCGGCCCACCGGGCCACCGTCCGGCTCGGCGGCTACCGACCGGGCAGGGATCGTCGAGGCGATCACGTTATGCCGCAGCCTTGCCGACGGCCCGCTCATCGCCGGCGGCCATTCCTACGGCGGTCGGCAGACATCGATGGTGGTTGCCTCGTCAACGCAACGGACCGAAGCGCCGGTGGACGTTTTGACACTGTTTTCCTACCCGGTTCATCCGCCCGGTAAGCCGGAACGGGCCCGCACCGAGCATCTGCCCGATATCGCGGTGCCTACCGTGTTCACCCACGGGACGTCGGACCCCTTCGGTACGCCCGCCCAGGTGCGCGATGCCGCGGCGATGATCTCGGCGCCGACCGAGATCGTCGAGATCGCCGGCGCGCGCCACGACTTACGCTCGAAGACCCTCGACGTGCCTGTACTCGCGGTCGACGCGGCGCTGCGCCTGCTGCGTTGACCGCGGATTTACTCAGTTAAAACTGGACAGTTTTAACTGTCTACTTTAGGCTGGTGACGTGGACGACATCGCCGAGTCAGCCGCTGCGGCAGCCCGCGACCTGCGGGTGGTGGTCAGCCGGCTGCGACGTCAGTTGAGGGGCCTGGCGATCGATGGCGATCTGACACCGTCACAGACGGCGGTGCTAACCCGGCTCTGGAAAGAGGGAGCCTCATCAGCCAGCGTGCTGGCCGGCGCCGAGCGCATCCGTCCACAATCAATGGCCACGATAGTGGCCGCCCTCGAGCAGCGGGGGCTCGTCGAGCGCACGCCCGACCCCGAAGACGGTAGGCGCCAAGTGGTCTCGCTGACTGAGATGGGCCGGCAACGCGCCGAGAGCGACCGTCAGGTGCGCGAAGAGTGGCTGGCACGCGCCATCCATGAGCGCTATTCCGAACCGGAACGTCGCACCATCCTTGATGCGTTGTCCCTGCTCGAACGATTGACCGAAGATTGAAGACGCGAAAGGACTGATCTTGCAATGGAATTAGCAGTGCATTTCATCGACTTCTTGCCGGGCGATCCGGCGGCGCTGGGCCCTACGCTAGCCGACGCGGCCAAGGCCGCCGAGCAAGGCGGCGCGACGCTGTTCACCCTGGCCGACCACTTCTTCCAAATGGAAAACCTTGCACGCGCGGAGGATCCGTTCCTCGAGGGTTATACGTCACTGGGTTTTCTAGCCGGGCAGACGGCCGAAATCGACCTGAGCTTGCTCGTCACCGGGGTGACTTATCGCTATCCGGGGATGCTGGCCAAGGCGGTCACCACGCTGGACGTGCTGTCCGGGGGCCGGTCGATGTTCGGCATCGGCGCGGCGTGGTACGACCGTGAACACACCGCCCTCGGCTTCCCGTATCCGCCGCTGAGCACACGCTTCGAGATGCTCGAAGAGACGCTGCAGATCTGCCTTCAGATGTGGAGCGACGACAACGGACCGTACAACGGCAAGCACTATCAGCTGGCCGAGACAATCTGTGAGCCGCAACCGATTCGGCGGCCGCCGATCCTGATCGGCGGCGACGGCGAGAAGAAGACCTTACGGCTTGTCGCGCAGTATGCCGACATCTGGAACAGCACGACAACAGAAGTCGACGAACTCGAGCACAAGATCGACGTGCTGAACCGCCATTGCGACGCGGTGGGCCGAGACCCCGGTGAAATTCGCAAGACCGTTGGCTTTCTGGTCGATCCATTCGAGGACACCGACGGCTACCTGAAGACCACCGAACGCTTCGCCGAGCTGGGCGTCGAGATGATCAACGTCGGTCCGTTCCCGGGAAACCCCGACCCCGTCGGTTTCATCCGCCGCCTCGGCGACGAATTGATACCCAGGCTCGCCCAGATCGCCTGAGATAGCCGGGGTTATGAAGGGTAGCGCGTATAACACGCGTCCATGTTGCCGGTGACGCCGCCGCGGAACGCCGCTATCCGGGTGAAACCGGCTGGCACACTGATACCGTCGGCGTCGCTGGCGACCATGCGGTTGGTGAGCAGCCCGGCAACGGCCTCGTCAAGATCACCCGCGGTCAGCAAAAGTTGCTTCCCGGAGGGCAGGTCGATGGGTTCTGCCATCTTGCGGTGCGCAACACCGGTCAGGCACGCGGTTCTCAGGGCGGTCCAAGGGCTTTGCATCGGTAGGCCGCGTTCGTGCTGCACCGCCAGCGCGTATCTCGACATCACCACCGACAGGGCGGTGTCATCACCTTGCGGCAGGCTGTGTCCCTTTTCATCGGCGAACTTCCCCATCGTGGCCAACGCAGGCAAGTCGACGACGATGGTGTTGGTGGCCGGACAATAAGACGCCGGTGGGCTGGGCTTGACAGCGGGGCAATTGGCCGGCTGGTATGACAACGTTGGTGCTTGCTTGGGCGAGAAGACCTTTCCCATAAGTTCCATCAGCGTCGACAAGGTGTCTTCGTTGATAGGAACCTCACCGGTCTCCGGGCCCCCGCTGGAATCGACCCGCAAGGTTGTCGGCAGGTCACCGCGACGCTGTTCGATTTCGTGTTTGTTGATCCCCGCGCACGCCGAGGCACCTTCGATGAAGCCCATCTGGAAGGCACTGACCCGATCCAGGGCCGACCCGTGTTCGTCGTCGTTCTTGGTATCGGAGTCCAGCACTGGGTCTCGGGTGGTGATGATCCCGGCGAGCACATGGTCGAGCCCGTCAGCGGTGCTCAGCGTAAAGCGCGGCGACTTGCCGTCGGCCACCCAAGACAGATAGACGCCTGCGAAACAATCAGCCTGCTGCTCGCGGACGATGGTGGGGTCTGTCCTGGTCACAGTTTTCGCCATCGCCTGTAGAGCGTGCCCGAATTCGTGTGCTAACACACCATTGACGGACATGGGCCCGAAATACTTGACCGCAACTGCCATGAACACTCCACGGTCCCAGGCGATCAAGTTGCACCGCGAGGTGAAAAAGGCGTTAACGAGCTTGTAGGTCACGCTGTGGCACACGATCGGACTGTTGGGATAATTGGAGTCGTAGGAAACCAGCTTGCCAACGGGAGTGAAAGTTCCTTTCAACGATTGGCTGTACACCCCCTTCCAGTACTCCTCGATGTCGTTGACCGATAACAACGACAACTTGTCGATGGCCCCGTTGTCCGTGTTGACCACCGTTCCGGTCGGGCTGGGTGCGTTAGCGCGGATTCCGCTTGGACCGTTGGTTGCGGGCAATCCCCCCACCTGGAACGGGTCGTTGAGCATCGACAGCGCCCGTCCGTCGATGAACGTGGTACACCCTGCCACCACGAGCACCGCTCCAGCCAAGGCGATCACGGCCCGCAGCGGTGCTGCCGCCCTGCGAGCGGGAGCACCCGGCAACGGACGTCGATTTCGCGCGCCGATATCCATGACCAACCCCGTCCCGACCGGCCTGACTAAAGGGACCTCATTCTAAATCCGTTGGTTTACGGCCATGGCACAACGAATGCTGCAGCTAAGCACAAATGACCGAAGCAGGTCTAGCGGGGCCCCGGCCCGACCGCCCCAGAGTCGTGCCTGCATCGTGGTTTTCGGTAGCAACGCCGCGCCCAGCAGACGGATCATGACTTGGTGAGCGCGTGCCGCGTGCGGTCGTCTACGGCCGGCACCCCGTTGTGCCCGGTGAGGTCCTGCGAATACAGAGCGACCGCGTAGGCGACGCCGCCACCGTTGATGCCCAGCGAGGTGCGGTCGATGTGGTCGAGAGTGTCGGATTTCTGGTGATAGTTGGGATCGAACGGTTCGTTGGCCGCCCCGCCCCACAGCCTGGCCTGCTCGTCGGACTTCTTGGCCTCCGCGCCGGAGAACAGGCCGCCTGCCGGGATACCGGCCAGGGTGAAGCCGTCGTAGTCAGAGCGACCGTCGAACGAGGTGTCCTGCGCGGTCTTGCCGGCCGCCTTCAGATAAGCGACCAGCGTTCGCTCGATGCCGGCCGAGCCTTCCGGCACCACCGGCTTGCCACGAGCGTCGGAGGGCAGCGATTGATCTCCGTCATAGGTGAAGTAGCCGGGATTGGGTGACGCGATCATGTCGAAGTTCAGGTACAGCGCAATGTCTTTGAGCCCGGGGAGGTTCAGAGACTCGACATAGTTCCGCGACCCGATCAGCCCGAGTTCCTCTGCACCCCAGAAGCCGAACCGTACCGCATTATGCACTTGCGGTGAGTTCCCCAGCTGCACTGCGGTTTCCAAAACCGCGGCAACTCCAGACCCGTCGTCGTTGATGCCTGGTCCGGCGAGCACGCTGTCCAAGTGCGCGCCTGCCATCACCACATCATTGGGCGACCCCGTCTTGGTTTGCGCGACGACGTTGCGGGCCTTGAAACTCTGGGTGCTCGCGTTGACCTTGATGGTGGTCGGCTCGGGCTGCGCGCGCAGCTGCGCGCCGATGGACTTGGTCACGCTCACCACCGGGATCTTGACGACGGTGTTCGCCCCCAGCGTGCCGCTCATCTGCTGCTCGTCGACATTGTCAGCGACGATCATCGCCAGGGCGCCGCGCTGCGCCGCGGCATCCTCCTTCTGAGCGAACGGGCAGGTGCCGCGGTCGGTCAGCACCACCGCACCCTGCACCGCGAGCCTGTCGTAGTCGGAGGCCGTGCACCCCGGGCTCTCGCCCGTGGGCGTGGCCACCAGCGGGCCGGTCACCCCGTCCGACCCAGTGCCGAGGCTGTACTCCAGCGCACGTGCCTCCACAGTTGTGCTGCCCAGGGTCACCGACCCCTTGTCGGCATGAAAGACCCGGGCTGAAAACTCTGGCGTTTGCACATCAAAACCGCTGTTGCGCAACGTATTCACCACGTAGTCGACGCTGGCTTCGTAGCCGGGGGTGCCCACCGCGCGAGTGCCGTTATTCGCGTTGGCGATGTCCTGCAGTTTCGACAGGTGCGCCATCATGGCGTCGGTGGTGACCCGGTTACGCAACGCGGTGGCGAAATCGGCTGCGGCGAGGTTGCTGGCCGCCTGCTGCGACGACCGATGGAAGCAGCCGGTCAGAAAAACGATGACGGCAATTACGGCAAGCAGTGCCGAGATCGTCCTTGATTTGTTGGCCATCTCGCCCAAGGGTAGACCGCGTCGCTCCGATTGGTCGTCGCACCTGAGCCCTGCTGCGCGGCTGCGACTTCCGAGCCAGCGAAAAAATCAGACATACAACGCGTTGAACGGTGCAAATGGGATGTTGCGCAACACAAACCAAGCCACCACCAACGACAGCGTCACCATCGCAGACCACCGATGGTGTTGCCAGCTCCCAATTCGTCGACCGACCAGGCGGCCGTAGGTCCAAGCCAGGTACGCCCACACCAACAGCACCAGCGTCGCCAGACCGAGGGCGTTAAATTTGGCGGCCGCCGGCAGATTGCCGTGCATGAGGCAATACAACATACGCAAACTGCCGCACCCCGGGCAGTCGATACCCAGCAGAGCCTTGGTAGGGCATACCGGCAGCGGGCCATTCGGGGTGGTCGGATCACCCACCCAGACGGCGGCGCACACCAAAGTGGTGGACGCCGCCACCATCAGCGGCGCACCCAATCTCAGCAGCGTCCACCCTTGACGGCTGACCATGAGTGCAATCCGTGCCTAGTAGTGCAACGCCGCAAGCGCCGAGTTCGTGTCCTGGTTCAGGCCACCGGCCGCCATCAAGATCCCGTAGATGACGAATACGACAACACCGATGATGGCCGACCAGAGCGTGAACTTCTTGGCACTGTCGGCGGCCGCCTGCGCCTCAGCGTAACGGCCCTGTGCCCACAATCCATTGACCTGGCTGGACTTGACGATGGCCACGATTCCCAAGGGAAGGCAGCAGAACAGCGTCACCAAGATGGACCACACCAAGTAGTTGTTCGGCGCTTGACCGGCGGGCTGCTGCGGCGGGTAACCGGGCGGCGGGTAACCGGGCGGCGGCGGTGGTGCAGTCATGGATTCTCCACTCAAGAGAAGTTAGCTGGCGTAAAGCGGTGCTTACCATACCCGAGAGGCGTCGCGAGGGCCACCAATGCGAAAACCCCGCTTCGGGCGTTTTCAGTGCATCGTCACGGCCTACCCTGCCGGCAACGTCGGCATCTAACGAAACATATTGACTGTCTTCGGCTTTCAGAAGCATAGGATAGCGGGCAACTGCCGGGGCTGTTGCGCCACCGCATCGAGCCGAGTTTGACGCCCAGACACAGAGCAGAATGTGTTGCATTGGCAGAACATAGCCCTACGATGCCTTTGGGAGATGGCTCAGTTTCCGTTGCACGACAGCAAATACACTCCGGATGTCAGCGCAGCTGCACCATCGGTCCGACAACCGTAAGGAGTCGAAGGATGTCTCACCTCAGCAACGCGTTGCGGGCCGCGGGGGCTGCAGCGCTGACGGGCAGTTTTTCCTGGCTGGGTTCTGTCACCGCGGCGGCAGACCCCAACACCGGCAGTTCGTCAGATATCAACACCCTCGCCGCCTCGCTGTCGAAGGGCTACGGCCTCAACAACTGCACCGCCCAGAACCTGATCACTGGCCAACTGGCCGCGCTCACGTGCGGACAGAGTCCCGACCCCAGCGGACCCGTTCAAGCCAAGTACATCCTGTTCAGCACTGGCGACGATTTGGCCGGCATGTTTAAAGCAAGCATCAAAGATGACACGCTGACCGCTTGCGGGGACAGCGGCCAATCACCAACCACATGGCATCAGGGCAGTGCCGCCGCCAACGCGGGATCGGTGGCGTGCGGGACCTACCAGAACGGTGCCGAGATCATCTGGACCACGGACGCCAAAAACATATTGAGCTACATCCGTGCATCCAACAACGATGTCCCCACGCTCTACCAGTGGTGGCGCACCAACGGCTGACCCTCACGGTTGGGCTACAACTGCGCTAACACCAGTTCCGCCACCGCGCGCATCCCGGCACCGTTGGGGTGCAACGGCGCTGGCCGACCCGGTAGCGGCACACCGTATCTCGCCGGCGTGGTCGTCCAAGGTTCGGCCGAGAACGCGTGGTGGTTGCGGCCGGCTGCGGCGGCATGGACAACCTGGCAGCCCGTGGCGGCCGCGGCGTCAGCCGTAAGTCGTTCGAGGGTGGCAGCTACGTGGCGGCCCAGGTCGGCTTCCGCTTCCGAAAGTGGCGGCGCCGGCGCACCCGCAGGCGGCAGCATCGTCTGGGGGCACCTCCCGCTTGCGGGGGCGTAGTCGACGAAGAAAACCCGTGCACCTGCAGCGCGCTGCCGCAGCGCGGCCCCAATCGCGCACAACGAATCGAACACCTCGGCCAGCGCCCGATCGCGCGTGTCACGGTCGAGCAGCGAGGCGGCCATCAGCAGCGGAACGTAGCCAACGTCGTCGCCTCCGATGGTGAGGGTGACCAGGCTCTCTGAGCCGTCCAGCGCGGCAATCTGGGGTGGTGCGCCGCGCTGCTGATCGACCAGCACATGAGGTGGTCGCGCCGGAAAAGGTGACGTCAACAAAGTCCAGGCCCAGATCGTGGTTCAGTCGTTCTGCGGCCAGATGCGGGTAGTTGCGCGCTGATCGGCCTGACCACCTGGGCGCTCCGGCGGCGCGAGGCCCGATACCGGGGCGGGCGGCCATCGAACTACCAAGTGCGACATATCGGTTCATTGGGGCGGGCTGGATGCCTGCGCCCAGAAACGTTTTGGGATCCGCCCGGCCCGGCGCGCCAGATAGCCGGCGGTGACCGCAGCGGCCATCGCGGCGGCCATGGCCGGCGGGTCGGCGGCCCGGGTCACTGCGGTGGCCAACAGCACAGCGTCGCAACCCAACTCCATCGCCAGCGCGGCGTCGCTCGCGGTACCGATGCCTGCGTCGAGCACCACCGGGACGCCGGCCTGGGCGACGATCATCTCTATGTTGTGTGGGTTGGTGATGCCAAGGCCGGTACCGATCGGAGAGCCCAGCGGCATCACCGCCGCGCAACCGGTGTCCTCCAGCCGGCGAGCCAGCACCGGGTCGTCGTTGGTGTAGGGCAGGACGACGAACCTGTCATCGACCAATTGCTCTGCCGCCCGGACCAACTCGATCGCATCGGGCAGCAGGGTCCGTTCGTCGGCGATCACCTCGAGCTTGACCCAATTGGTGTTCAGTGCCTCGCGGGCCAGCTGTGCGGTCAGCACCGCCTCGGCGGCCGTGCGGCACCCCGCCGTATTGGGCAACGGCGTGATGCCAAGCCGGTTGAGCAGGTCGAGTAATCCCGTTCCGCCCTCGGCGTCGACCCGGCGGATCGCGACGGTGGTCAGCTCGGTGCCCGATGCGATCAGCGCCTCTTCCAGCACCGCCAGATTGGTCGCTCCCCCTGTACCCATGATGAGCCGCGAGGCGAAGCTTCGGTCCGCGATCGTCAGTTTGAGATCAACCACCTTGCACCGCCGTCACCACCTCGAGTCGTACCGGGGATCCGTGAAGCCCAGAAAGCTCAGCAAGTTTTGTCGCCCAGTCGGATCGAGGCAGCACCGAGAAGTCCAACGCTACGGCCACGCCCCGGTCCGGGAAACCCAGCGACTCCAGCAGCCCGGCGACAGTGGTCTGCTCGTCGACCTCGACCTGTTGCTTGTTGACAACGACGATCATCAGTGGGCTCCCACTGGAACAAGTTCGGAAACAATCTGTTCGGCGGTCCACGGCGCCAGCAGAAATCCTGATCGGCCGTGGCCGGCGGCAACCAACGTCCGTTCGTCCAGGCGTTGTACCAGCGGCAGATTATCCGGCGTCATCGGGCGTAGCCCGGCGGCGCACTCGGCCAGCTCGTACTCACCCAGCGCCGGCAGCACCGCACAGGCGTCATCAAGCAGGTCGCGCACTCCGGACACGACCGGTGCCGTGTCGCGGCCGTGTTCGTACTGGGTCGCACCGACGACCACCCCGTCCGCACGCGGAACCAGATACACCTGTCGGCCGTGCACCCGGGCCCGAATCACCCTCTGCAGCAACGGCATACAACCTTTTCGCCAGCGCAAACGCAGCACTTCGCCCTTCACCGGGCGTACCGTTAGGCCGGGCCACAGCGTGGGTGCGTCAATGCCGTTCGCGATCACTACCGCGTCGCCCTCGACCTGAGAGAGGTCGTTGACCGGCGCCGCCCATCGAACTCCGAGACGCTCGCAGGCCATCCACAGCGCGTCGAGGACCGCGCGGTTGTCCACTGCCAGTTCGGTGGGCGCTCGAAAGCCATGCCGGATGCCTTGTGCCAGCAGGGGTTCGACGTCGCGGGCGGCCGACTCCCAGATTACCGGGTGTCCCTGCGTCGACAACCAATCCGCAACGGTGCGCAGGTCGGCGGCATCGGCCTGGTCGACGGCCACCACCAGCGACTCACGGGCGGTGATCACCTCCGGCGGCAGCCCGTCGGTAAAGCCGCCCTCGCGCCACAGCCGTAGCGACTCCAGGCCCAGCCGCAGCAACTGCTCTTCACCGGGCCAGCCTTCGCTGTGCGGGGCCAGCATGCCGCCGGCGACCCAGGACGCACCTCGATCGCCGGTGCGGTGTAGCCGCACGGACCAACCGGCCTGTGCCGCCCGGCGCGCCACCGACAACCCGATGACACCGCCGCCGATGACAGCCAAAGATCCCGTCGTCGGGCCCGTAGGGCCTGAAGATCCTGTCCCCATCCTGGCCTCCCTTCGCCGGCATGATCCGGATCAGGTGTGACGGTAAGGGCAGGTCCAGTTGTACTGGCTGTGCCCACTCTCAGCCCCGCAGCAGTTGCCCGGGACTCCCGTGTCTTATTCCTTCAGGGTTATACGCTAGCGCGCTAGCGTCGCGGTGTGCACCCGCCACCTCCCCAGCCCTCCCAACAAGTCGCGGCCCGTCTCGCCGCAGCGAAGCTTTATCTGTGCACTGACGCGCGGCGTGAACGCGGCGACTTGGCCCAGTTCGCCGACGCCGTGCTGGCCGGCGGAGTGGACATCATCCAGCTGCGCGACAAGGGTTCGGCAGGTGAGCAGCGGTTCGGCCCGCTCGAGGCGGCCGAGGAGCTGGCGGCGCTGGAGATCATTGCCGACGCCGCCCGCCGGCACGGCGCCCTGTTCGCGGTCAACGACCGTGCCGATATCGCGCGCGCGGCCGGCGCCGATGCGCTGCATCTGGGGCAGGGCGACCTGCCGCTCGGCGTGGCGCGAGGAATCGTCACACCGGGCACACTGATCGGCCTGTCCACGCATGACTCGGACCAGGTTGTCGCGGCTGCTGCCGACGCGGACGCCGACTATTTCTGCGTCGGCCCCTGCTGGCCCACCCCGACCAAACCCGACCGCGCGGCGCCGGGCCTGCCGCTGGTACGGACCGCCGCCAAACTCAGCACTGGCAAACCCTGGTTCGCGATCGGCGGAATCGACGCGGACCGGCTGCCCGATGTACTCGACGCCGGCGCTCGACGGATCGTGGTGGTGCGTGCTGTCACCGCGGCCGACGACCCGCGGGCCGCGGCCAAACACCTCAAGTCGGCGCTTGCAGCAGCGAGCTGACCCGGCGACTCAGCTGTGACGGCGCCTGATCCGCGTCGCCGGGCATGCACCAGACGAAAACTCCGGCATCGACCTCCACGGTGCGTGGCAAGTGCTGCCGCCGTTCGTCCCCATCGCCCAATGGAACCAGCGCCGGGGCCGTCCGCAGCCGTTGCCAGCTGGCGGCGAAGCCGGGATGCAACGGCAGCTCGGCAACCTCGTCCTCACCAACCCAGCGCAGCTCTGTGCTTTCCCGGTTGGGCACGGTATGCAGCAACTCGCCGGCATCGGCGACCACGGTGGTGTAGGTCCAGCGCCTACCGCTAACCCCGGCCACCTCGGCCGTGACCACCGTCGCCCGCACGGTGAGTCGCTCGGCCACCAGGCCGGCCTCTTCGCGCGCTTCGCGCACGGCGGTCTCCTCAGCGGACTCGTGGCTGTCTCTAGCACCGCCCGGCAAACCCCAGGTGCCGCCCTGATGGCTCCACACCGCCCGATGCTGGAGTAGAACCGCGGGGGTACCGTCGGGCTGCGGGGCCCGTAGCAACAGACCGGCTGCGCCATAGCGACCCCAATAGTGAGCGCCGCTGTCGGATATCACCCATCCGTCACCGTCGCCATGCACGAGTTCAGGATAGGCGGGCTCGATCCGGAACGAACAAGACAGAACCGGGGAATTGGGTCGGCCTCCCCCCATCGGCCGGGACATTCTCTTAGAATTCGCTTATAGAGGTTTGCGCGATGGCCGAGAGATGAGGTCCGAACAGACGTGACGGTTGAGCTCGCACACCCGTCGACCGAACCGCTGGGGTCGCCGTCGCCGGCCGAACCGGCTCATCCCCGATGGTGGTTCGTCTCGACGACGCCGGGCCGCATCTTGACCATCGGCATTGTTCTGGCGGCTCTGGGCGTCAGCAGCGCGTTCGCCACCTCGACGACCATCAACCACCGGCAGCAGGTGCTGACGACGGTGCTCAACCACACCGAGCCACTGTCTTTCGCCGCTGGGCGGCTCTACACCACGCTGTCCGTGGCCGACGCCGCGGCGGCCACCGCGTTCATCGCCCAGGCTGAACCGCGCCCGGTCCGGTTGCGCTACGAGCAGGCCATCACCGATGCCGCGGTGGCCGTGACCAGGGCGTCAAGCGGGCTGGCCGATGAACCGTTGGTGCAGTTACTGGGCAAGATCAACGCC